>NZ_JABULD010000059.1:0-5474 GCF_014060985.1 Pseudomonas sp. MD195_PC81_125 | reverse complement strand
CGGCAGCTCCTACATCGATCGCATGTAGGAGCTGCCGCAGGCTGCGATCTTTTGATTTTGAAACAATCAGCCTTTGAACACTTCTTCCAGCAAATCATGCATCGACTTGAACGCACGCTTGGCGGTCTTCGCGTCGTACATCATCTTGCCTGGCACATTGGCGTGCGGATCGGTGAATGAGTGCACCGCACCGCCGTAACTCAGCAACTGCCAATCGACCTTCGCCGCGTTCATTTCATCTTCGAACGCCGGCAATTGCTCTTTCGGCACCAACGGGTCGGAAGCACCGTGCAGCACCAGCACCGAGCCCTTGATGTTCTTGGCATCCGCCGGATTCGGCGAGTCCAGCGTGCCGTGGAACGACACCGCTGCCTTCACCGGCGCACCGGTCCGCGCCAGATCCAACGCACAGCAACCACCGAAGCAGAACCCGAACACCCCCAGTTTTGAGGTATCAACCGCCGCCTCAGCCTGCTTCTGCAGTTGTTCGAACGCCGCCTGCATGCGCTTGCGCAGCAGTGCGCGGTCGTTCTTCAGCGGCATCATCGCCGCGCCGGCCTCGTCAGCATTCTGCGGACGTACTGTTTGCCCGTACACGTCAGCAATCAACACCACGTAACCCTTGGCCGCGACCGACTTGGCGATCTCCTCGGCACCGGCGCTGACGCCCATCCAGTTCGGCGCCATCAACAGACCCGGGCGCGCGCCCTTGTGCTCCGCGTCGAACGCCAGACGACCTTCATAGGGCTGACCATCCAACTGATAGACCACGGAACGAACAGTAACTTGGCTCATTTCTGACTCCTGATTAGTTAAACACCAGAATGAAAAAACCCGCCGAAGCGGGTTTTTCTACATCGTGATTAGGCTGACAGCTCAACCAGCAGCTTGTTCAGACGGGTCACATAAGCGGCCGGGTCTTTCAAGCTTTCGCCAGCCGCCAGAGCGGCCTGATCGAAGAGGATGTGCGACAGGTCGCCAAAACGCGCTTCGTTCTGCTCGCCATCGAGTTTCTCGATCAGCGGGTGGCTCGGGTTGAATTCGAAGATCGGCTTCGACTCCGGCACTTTCTGTCCGCTGGCTTCGAGGATCTGGCGCATTTGCAGGCCCAGGTCCTGTTCGCCGATGGCCAGAATGGCTGGCGAGTCGGTCAGACGATGAGAGACGCGAACCTCAGCAACGGAATCGCCCAGCGCGGTTTTCAGGCGCTCGACCAGACCTTCTTTGGACTTGGCGACTTCCTCTGCGGCTTTCTTGTCCTCTTCCGAGTCCAGGTTGCCCAGATCGAGGTCACCGCGTGCCACGTCGACAAAGGTCTTGCCATCGAATTCGCTGAGGTAGCTCATCAGCCACTCGTCGATACGGTCGGTCAGCAGCAGCACTTCGATGCCTTTCTTGCGGAAGACTTCCAGGTGCGGGCTGTTCTTGACTTGCGCGTAGGTTTCACCGGTGAGGTAGTAGATCTTGTCCTGACCTTCCTTGGCGCGCGCCAGGTAGTCAGCCAGACCGACGATCTGCTCGCCGTCACCTTCGGTGGTCGATGCGAAGCGCAGCAGACCGGCAATTTTTTCCTTGTTGGCGAAATCTTCTGCCGGGCCTTCTTTCATGACCTGACCGAAGTTTTTCCAGAAGCCCTTGTATTGCTCAGGCTCGTTCTTCGCCAGTTTTTCCAGCATGTCCAGCACGCGCTTGGTCAGCGCCGACTTCATCGAATCGATGATCGGGTCTTTCTGCAGGATTTCCCGCGACACGTTCAGCGACAGATCGTTGGAATCGACCACGCCTTTGATGAAGCGCAGGTACAGGGGCAGGAACGACTCGGCCTGATCCATCACGAACACGCGCTGCACGTAGAGCTTCAGCTTCTGGCGCTTCCCGCTGGTACAGGTCGAACGGCGCGCGGGCCGGCACGTACAGCAACGAGCTGTACTCGAGCTTGCCTTCGACTTTGTTGTGGCTCCAGGCCAGCGGGTTTTCAAAGTCGTGGGCGATGTGTTTGTAGAACTCCTGGTATTCCTCGTCCTTCACTTCAGTGCGCGGACGGGTCCACAGGGCGCTGGCGCGGTTGACGGTTTCCCATTCAACGGCTGGTTTCTCTTCGCCCTCGGCAGCAGCCACTTCTTTCGGCAGCTCGATCGGCAGCGCGATGTGGTCGGAGTATTTCTTGATGATGTTGCGCAGACGCCAGCCATCGGCGAACTCGTCTTCACCGGACTTCAGGTGCAGGACGATGCGGGTACCGCGCTCTGGTTTGTCGATGGTGGCGACTTCGAACTCGCCCTCGCCTTTCGACGACCAGTGCACGCCTTCGCTGGCAGGAGTGCCGGCGCGACGGCTGTACACATCGACTTTGTCGGCAACGATGAAGGCGGAGTAGAAGCCCACACCAAACTGGCCGATCAGGTGCGAATCTTTCTTCTGATCGCCCGAGAGATTCTTCATGAAATCGGCGGTACCGGATTTGGCGATGGTCCCCAGGTGGGTGATCACATCGTCACGGTTCATGCCGATACCGTTGTCTTCGAGGGTGACGGTCTTGGCGTCCTTGTCGAAGCTCACACGGATTTTCAGTTCAGCGCCACCTTCGAGCAATTCCGGCTTGGCCAGAGCTTCGAAGCGCAGCTTGTCGACAGCGTCAGAGGCGTTCGAGATCAATTCGCGAAGGAAGATTTCCTTGTTGGAATACAGCGAATGGATCATGAGGTGCAGCAGTTGCTTTACCTCGGTCTGGAAGCCCAGGGTTTCCTTTTGAGTTTCCACACTCATGGTCATCAAACTCCAATCAGATGGCAGTGGCCGCGACCCGGAGGGTCGGCGGCGGGTTGTTCACTGAGTTGGGGGCAGCGTTCAGGATTTCAAGGGCTCATCGATTTTGAAGTGTGCACGGGCGGTGGCGATCGGTTCGCTATCGGTACTTTGCCAGGCCGTGATGGCGACGTTGGCCACACGCCGGCCCTGGCGGCAGACCTGGCATTTGGCCCAGGTGTCGCGAAACTGCCCGGCGCGCAGGTAATCCAGGGAAAAATCGATGATCTTCGGCACCCCGGGCGCTCCGGTGAAGATCAGCAAATGCAACGCGGCTGCCAGCTCCATGAATCCGGCAATCACCCCGCCATGGATCGCAGGCAATAAAGGGTTACCAATGTTGTCCTTGTTCGCCGGCAGCTTGAACAGCAGGTCATCACCGACTCGCGAGCATTCGACGCCGATCAGCCCGGCGTAGGGAATCATCTGCAGCAAAGGCGCGTAATCGCCCTGGGCGTGAGCCAGCAGCAGTTGTTGCTTCCAGTCATCGCTCATCGAAGTTCTCCTTTGATCCTGCCGCCAAATCCCTGGGTGCCTTTCAGCCCCTTGCCCATGCGCATGAACGTGCCAACCACATGGGCTATGGGTTGCTGCGGGTCGTCCTGATAGGCAAAACCGCGGGCGAAGATCACATCGGTGGTGACCCGATAACACTCGGCGAAACCGTAGACGTCCTTGTTCGGCTCTGCGGCGTGCATGTAGTCGATGCGCAGGTCCAGGGTCGGGCAGACTTCGAATTCCGGCAAAACGCACAACGTGGACATGCCGCATGCGGTGTCCATCAGCGAAGTAATCGCACCGCCGTGGATGACCCCGGTTTGCGGATTGCCAACGATTTGCGCGCTGTACGGCAGCTTCACTGTCAGCCCTTCGCTGCTGGCGCTGTGCACCGTCAAACCGAGCACCTGACAATGGCGCAGGGCGGAGAGAAAGCGTGTCGCGCGCTCAAAAACGGGGTTTTCAGCCATTTGATAATTACTCTCGTTAGAGCCTTTTGCCAGTAGTAAGCAATACGGCAAAAGTTCCACTGAAAAACAAACTTATATATCTGAACAAAATGAGGAACTTAACCTTTGGCGCTGCGCTCTTAAGGCCAGTAGTTATTTTCCATAAGGAGAAACACCCCATGCGTAAGACTTTAGCTATTGCCTTGATGTTGACCGCTTCCCTCGGTCTCGCTGCCTGCGATAAAAAATCCGAGGACAAAGCTCAAGATGCCAACCAACATGCTGAGCAAGCTCAGCAAGACATGAACAAAGCTCAGGATAAAGTGAACGACGCAGCAAAAGAAAACGCCGAAGCTGCCAAAGCTCAGGCTGAATCGAATCAAGCTGCTCAGGAAGAAGCTGCCAAGAAGCAATAATTGCGACTTGATGCAGAAAAAGAAAACCCGCCAAGTGCGGGTTTTCTTTTGCCTGTGATTTTTGGTCAGTCTTGGCTTAGAGGCTTTCTTAGAGCAATACGGTTCTAAAAGTCGGACTAATCATCAGCAACAAACTGCAGAGCAGGCCGACCAGCCACACCAGGCTGCGCAGGGATGGTTTATCCGCCAGGTACAACCACACGTAAAGAACCCGCGCGATCACAAAAATGATTGCCAGAGCATCAATCAACCAGCCTTGGGTTTGCGTGGTGTGCGCCATCAGCACACCCACGGCGAACAGGATGAACGCTTCGATGCAGTTCTGATGCGCCGCCAGCGCCCGCGCGCCGTAACCAGTGAGTTGCGCCTGTTGTTGGCGCGGCAGGTGGTTGTTGTAACCGCCCTGCTCTTTCATGGCTTTACCCACCGGCATACGCGCGATGTAGATCAACAATGCACTGATAAACACACACCAGAACGGAATACTCATCAAACAGCCTCTTTATTGGTTTCGGGCAATGGCGCCTCTGTAGGGGTATAGACCATCACATCGAGCACGTCGGAATGAAACTCGCGGCGGTACAACACTAGAACCACACCGGCACTCATCAACATGAACAACCATGGGCTGACAAACCACGCCAGCATGCTCATGCCGAAGTAGTAGGAACGCAGACCGAAGTTGAACTGGTTGGCCGCCATCGAAATCACCCGTGCCGCCCGCAGTGCGAACGCCTTGCGCTCCTGCTCGGACACCTGGCGTTCGCCGATCATTGGCGCTGAGCCGACCAGTACCGCGGCAAAGTTGTACTGACGCATGCACCAGCTGAACGTGAAGAACGCATAGACGAACACCAGCGCCAGGCACAGCAACTTGATCTCCGACATGCCCTGCGATGCCTGTTGCACCATCGGGATATCCGCCAGCAACGACACGGCGCGTTCGGATGCACCGAGCACGGTCAGAATACCGGCAAGAATAATCAGCGTGCTGGAGGCGAAGAACGAGGCGTTGCGTTCCAGATTGCCAATCACGCTGGCGTCGGCGATGCGGTTGTCACGCAGGAGCATGCGGCGCATCCAGTCTTCGCGGTACAGGTGCAACACACTGGCCAGGCACGCGGTATCGCGGGCCTTCCACGACGCATAACGGGTGTAACCGCCCCAGCAGATGACAAACCAGAGCGCGGCCAGCAGATGGATCAGGTTGGCTTGGATGAACGACATGCAATTCCCTGTGGAGTATGGATGCTACCTGTGGGAGCGAGCCTGCTCGCGAAAGCGGCGTATCACACAACATTGATGG
>NZ_JABULD010000445.1:0-5128 GCF_014060985.1 Pseudomonas sp. MD195_PC81_125 | reverse complement strand
CAGGCTGCGATCTTTTGATCTTGAAAAAAGCTTTTTGACAGCATCACATTTCAACAGGTTAGAATCGCTGGCACGCAGACTGCATGGTCAGTTTGTGCCCGTCTTTACGCTTCTGGAGTACTGCCTTTGAATGCGACGACCATCAACAGCCTGTTCTTGATCGGCGCGTTGCTGGTAGGTGCGAGCATTCTTGTCAGCTCACTGTCCTCCCGTCTCGGCATTCCCATTCTGGTGATCATCCTCGCGGTCGGCATGACCGCCGGGGTCGATGGCGGCGGGATCATTTTCGATAACTACCCGACGGCCTATCTGGTCGGCAACCTCGCACTGGCGGTAATCCTCCTCGACGGTGGCTTGCGCACCCGGGTTTCGAGTTTCCGTGTGGCCTTGTGGCCGGCGCTGTCGCTGGCGACGGTCGGGGTGTTGATTACCACCGGACTGACCGGCATGGCCGCCGCGTGGCTGTTCGACCTGAACCTGATTCAGGGCCTGCTGATCGGCGCCATCGTCGGCTCCACGGACGCCGCTGCGGTGTTCTCGCTGCTCGGCGGCAAAGGCCTCAACGAACGGGTGACCGCCAGCCTGGAAATCGAATCCGGCAGCAACGACCCGATGGCGGTGTTCCTCACCGTGACCCTGATCGACATGCTCGCCAGCGGCCAGACCGGCCTGCACTGGAGCCTGCTGACGCACCTGATCCGCGAGTTCGGCATCGGCGGCGTGATCGGTCTGGGCGGCGGCTGGCTGATGCTGCAACTGGTCAACCGGATCAACCTCGCCACCGGCCTGTACCCGATTCTGGTGATCGCCGGCGGTCTGGTGGTGTTCGCCCTGACCAACGCTCTGCACGGCAGCGGCTTCCTCGCGGTGTACCTGTGCGGTCTGGTGATCGGCAACCGCCCGGTGCGCAGCCGTCACGGCATCCTGCATATGCTCGACGGCATGGCCTGGCTGGCGCAGATCGGCATGTTCCTGGTGCTGGGGCTGCTGGTCACTCCGCATGACTTGCTGCCGATCGCCCTGCCCGCTCTGGGTCTGGCGCTGTGGATGATTCTGTTCGCCCGGCCGCTGTCGGTGATCGTCGGCCTGCTGCCGTTCAAGGCATTCCATGGTCGCGAGAAAGCGTTTATTTCCTGGGTCGGTCTGCGCGGCGCGGTACCGATCATTCTCGCAGTGTTCCCGTTGATGGCCGGGCTGCCGAATGCGCAGCTGTACTTCAACCTCGCGTTCTTCATCGTGCTGGTGTCGCTGCTGGTGCAGGGCACAAGCCTGCCGTGGGTCGCCAGACTGCTCAAGGTGACAGTGCCGCCGGAGCCGGCGCCGATCTCGCGTTCGGCGCTGGAAGTGCACATCACCAGCGAGTGGGAACTGTTCGTTTACAAGCTCGGCGCCGAGAAATGGTGCATTGGTTCACCGCTGCGCGAACTGAAAATGCCCGAAGGCACACGTATCGCCGCGCTGTTTCGTGGCCAGCAACTGCTCCATCCGTCGGGTAGTACCGTGCTGGAAGTCGATGATTTGCTGTGTGTTATCGGCCATGAACACAACCTTCCAGCCCTCGGCAAACTGTTCAGCCAGGCACCGCAACGCGGTCTGGATCTGCGTTTCTTCGGTGACTTCGTCCTCGAAGGAGACGCCCAGCTTAAAGCGGTTGCAGCGCTGTACGGGTTGCCGGCCGAGGGCATTGATCCGGACATGACCCTGGGCGCGTTCATTGCCCAAAAGGTTGGCGGTGCGCCGATCGTTGGCGACCAGGTGGAGTGGAACAACACCCACTGGACGGTCGCGGTCATGGACGGGAACAAGATCGGCAAAGTGGGCGTCAGATTCCCCGAAGGAAGTCGCCCGGGTCCCGGTCTCTTCCTCTAAACTGCGTCCACTCTCACTTGCTTGACCGGTCTCTATGCCTACCCTGCGCTCTTTCTTTTTCGCGGCCCTGCTGGGCCTGAGTCTTTCCGTCGGCCCGCTGTATGCCGCTGAACCGCCGTCCAGCGAAGCCGTGCAGGCCAGCCTGGACAAACTGGCCGACAGCAAACTGCCGGATGCCGACAAAAAGACCCTGCAAACGGTCCTGCAAACCACGCTCAATCAGCTCAACAGCCGGCGTGATTACGAGCAGAAGCTGATCGACCTCAAGCAGCAACTGGCCTCCGCCCCGCGGCAGACCATCGAGAACACCCGCGAACTCACGCGCCTCAAGGCCACGGCAGTGGTGCCGGTGGCGCAGCGTTTCAGCAAAGAGTCGATTCAGCAGCTGGAGCAGATCCTCACCGATCGCTCGACCCAGCAAAGTGATCTGCAAAAAGCCCTGGCCGATGCCAACAGCCTGATCATCACCGCCCAGACTCGCCCAGAGCGTGCGCAGGCAGAAATCTCTGCCAGCCAGACGCGCATCCAGCAGATCAACAACATCCTCAAGTCCGGCAAGGACAGCGGCAAGACCGTCAGTGCCGAACAACGCGATCAATTGAACGCCGAGCTCGCCGCGTTGAACGCGCTGATCCCGCTGCGCCGCCAGGAACTGGCCGGCAACAGCCAGTTGCAGGACCTGGGCAACAGTCAGCACGACCTGCTCACGGAAAAGTCCGACCGACTCGATCGCGAGATCCAGGAACTGCAGACGCTGATCAACCAGAAGCGCCTGGCCCAGTCGCAGGAAACCGTCACCCAGCAATCGATCGAGGCACAGAAAGCCGGCGGCAGCAGCCTGCTCGCCACTGAAAGCGCCGCCAACCTCAAGCTTTCCGATTACCTGCTCAAAAGCACCGACCGCCTCAACGAAGTCACCCAACAGAACCTGCAGACCAAACAGCAACTCGACAGCCTGACCCAGAGCGACTCGGCCCTCGACGAGCAGATCAACGTGCTCAAGGGCAGCCTGCTGCTGTCGAAGATTCTCTATAAGCAGAAGCAGGCGTTGCCGCGGCTCAAGGTCGACCGCGATCTGGCGGACCAGATCGCCGACATTCGCCTGTATCAGTTCGAAGTCAGTCAGCAGCGCGAACTGCTGAGCAACCCGGCGACCTACGTCGACAACCTGCTTTCCACCCAGCCGCCGGAACAAGTCACCCCGCAACTGCGCAAGAGCCTGATGGAACTGGCCAACACCCGCGCCGACCTGCTGGAACGTCTGAACCGCGAGTTGAGCGCGGTGCTCAACGAATCGATCACCCTGCAACTCAACCAGAAACAACTGCTGAGCACCGCGCAGAGCCTGCGTGCGACCCTCGACGAGCAAATGTTCTGGATCCCCAGCAACAAGCCACTGGACGCGGAATGGCTTCGCGGCGTGCCGGAGCGGCTCAAGCGGCAGATCGATACCCTGCCGCTGGCCTCGAGCCTGAGCGAGCTGACCGACGGTCTGACCCAGCGTCCGCTGCTGTTCCTGCCGCTGGCCCTGCTGATTGGCGCTCTGCTGTGGCGACGCAAGGCGCTGTACGCGCGGCTGAACAAGGTTCACCAGGACATCGGCCACTTCAAGCGTGACAGCCAATGGCATACCCCGCAGGCGATCCTGATCAACATTCTGCTGGCGATGCCGGTGGCCCTTGGCCTGGCGCTGTGCGGGCTGGCCCTGCAGATCGACGCCCGCGGGCAGAACGCCAACATGGGCGCGGCGCTGCTGCAAATGGGTCAGGCGTGGCTGGTGTTCTACACCGCTTACCGGATTCTCTCGCCAGGCGGTGTGGCTGAGCTGCATTTCCGCTGGGACAAGCCGCAGGTCGAGTTCCTGCAGGGCTGGATCCGTCGCCTCGGGCTGGTGGTGATGGCGCTGGTGACAGTAGTGGCGGTGGCCGAGCTGCAACCGGCGGCGCTGGCCGACGACGTCATCGGCATGCCGGTGGTGCTGACCTGCTACGCGCTGATGGCGTGGCTGCTCAGCCGCCTGCTGATCAGCAGCCCGGCCCACGAAAACACCTCCTTGTTCCGCAAGGCCGTGGGCGTGATGTTCACTCTGTTGCCAATCGCGCTGTTCGTCGCGGTGTGCTTCGGCTACTACTACACTGCGCTGAAACTCAGCGACCGGTTGATCAACACCCTGTACCTGCTGATGTTCTGGCTGGTGATCGAAGCCACGTTCGTGCGCGGTCTGGCGGTCGCTGCACGCCGCCTGGCCTATCAGCGCGCCCTGGCCAAACGTCAGGCGGCCAAAGAGGCCGGCGACGGCGAAGCGGTGATCGAAGAGCCGACCCTGGACATCGAGAAGGTCAACGAACAGTCGCTGCGCCTGATCCGTCTGGCGCTGCTCGGTGGCTTCATCGCCGCGTTGTACTGGGTCTGGGCCGATCTGATCTCGGTGTTCTCGTACCTCGACAACATCACCCTCTACGAATACACCAGCGGCACCGGCGCCAACATGAGCATGGTGCCGATCAGCATCGGCGACATGCTCGGCGCGCTGATCATCATCGGCATCACCTTCGCCCTGGCGCGCAACTTGCCGGGTCTGCTCGAAGTGTTCGTGCTGTCGAAACTCAATCTGGCGCAGGGCAGCGCTTATGCGACCACGACGCTGCTGTCCTACGTGATCGCCGGCGTCGGTTTCGTTTCCACGCTGTCGACCCTCGGCGTCAGCTGGGACAAGTTGCAGTGGCTGGTGGCCGCGCTGTCGGTCGGTCTCGGTTTCGGTATGCAGGAGATCTTCGCCAACTTCATCTCCGGCATCATGATCCTGTTCGAACGCCCGGTGCGGATCGGTGACACCATCACCATCGGCAACCTGTCGGGCACGGTCAGCAAGATCCGCATCCGCGCCACCACCATCACCGATTTCGACCGCAAGGACATCATTGTCCCGAACAAGACGTTCATTACCGGGCAACTGATCAACTGGTCGCTGACCGATACCATTACCCGCGTCACGCTGAAACTCGGTGTGGATTACGGCTCCGATCTGGATCTGGTCAAGGAACTGCTGCTCAAGGCTGCCCGGGAAAACCCGCGCGTGCTCAAGGAACCCGAGCCGCACGTGTACTTCCTCAATTTCGGCGAAAGCACCCTCGATCACGAACTGCGTATGCACGTACGTGACCTCGGTGACCGCAACCCGGTGATCGATGAAGTGAACCGCTTCATCAACCGCGAATTCAAGAAGCAGCACATCAACATCTCGTTCCGCCAGATGAGA
>NZ_JABULD010000585.1:0-70544 GCF_014060985.1 Pseudomonas sp. MD195_PC81_125 | reverse complement strand
TGGGAGCTGGCTTGCCAGCGATAGCGATTGGTCTGACACATTGGTTCTGAATGTGCCGCCGCCATCGCTGGCAAGCCAGCTCCCACAGGTTTTTGTGAACACCTTGAATCAGGCGTAATAGTCGACGGCGCTGCTGCCGATCACGCTGGTGGTTTGTGCAGCGGCTTCGGCCACGCTCACAGGCGCCAATTCATCTTCCGCCGAATCCAGACGCCCACCTGCAGCGCTGGTACGGCCGCTCTGACCGTGCTGCGCCTGTTCCTGACCCTGCTGACCCTGCCAGCCACGACTCTGGTCAGAGACGTTGACGTCAACCTGGCCCATGCCCTGCTGGGTGAACATGTCACGCAGGCGATGCATCTGGCCGTCCAGCGCTTCACGCACACTTGGATGTGCGCTCATGAAGGTCACTTGAGTCTGTTGGTCGGGCACCATGTTCACGCGGATGTCCAGGCGTCCCAACTCTGCCGGCTGCAATTGAATATCCGCCGCCTTCAGATTGGCGCTGGACAGGTACATGACGCGGTTGACGATTTCTTCGGTCCAGCCGCTCTGGTGCATGGCGATCGGTTGATTCACCGGCACCGCGTTCGCGGTTTTCGGCGTAGCCGCCTGAGTCAGCGCCGCCAGACGGTTGGCGAAATCATCGACACGGGTGTCGCTGGTGGCAGCCTTCAGATCTTTCAGGCCATCGTCGATCAGACCGCTGAAGGCTTTCTCGCCGTTCTGACTGGTGCTGTCCTTGTCGGCCTGCACATCGAGCATGCTGGCCATGCCAGCGGCGAAATTCTGCGCTGAAGTCAATTCACCGTCGGCCTGGGTCTGGGCCGGCGTTGCTTTGGGTTGTGCCTGGCTGCTGGCGGAAATGTGGCCGCCCTGCTCCATCGCCATGCGCACCGCCGGCAGCGAATCGAGTGGATCGGCCGCCGGGTCGAAAGCGCTATCGGTCGATGCCGCCGGGTCTTTGACCACGGCTGGCGCAACGGTTGCAGCCACGACCGGCGTCTCGGCCTTGACCGGCTCCGGTGTTGCAGCGACTGGCGCGGGCACCGCCGGTGCAGTCACCAGCGGTTGCATGGTTTGCGCCAGCGCCGGATCCAGCGCCGGATCTACCGGGGTGGTGTCTGCCACTGGCGTCTGCGCGCTATCAGCGGCCGCATCGGTGGCGGCCTTGTCAGCGGCCGCCTGATCATCGGATGCAGTCGAAGCGGTCTTGTCGGCAGGCAAGGCATTGCCGCTATCGGCAACGGCCGGTTGTGTGGCGGCAGACTTGTCCTTGCCGAAATCTTTCTTTGTCGCTGTTGTCGGCAACCTTGTCGCGCGAAGGTTTCAGCGAACTGTCAGCGCTCGCCAGCGTTTTTTTCGGGCCTTGATCGGCGAACACCTGAGCGAAGCTTGAGGCCTTGTCCCCGGTGTCTGCGGCCATGACCGGCGCTTTTGCGGCAGCGGCTTGCGCCTTGGCCTGGGCGGCAGATTGAAGAAGAACATTGGGGGTCGCAGGCATGACACGGTCTCCGCTGCACTGGGATCGTAGGTACAGTTGACGGGGATTATTGCAAGTGTCGGGCCAGTTTTGTCCGGCGCTGGCGAAAAGCGCCGGACGGCAGGATTCAATGCGTGATGGCGTGCTGGCGTTCGTCTTCGTAGACAGGTCGCACATCGGCAAATTCGCTGCTGATGTCCGCCACCAGATCGACGATTTCGGCGGGACTTTTGTTTCTGGCGTCCGCCTCGAGCGCCTGACAGAGCGTCGCCAGTCGCACAGCACCCATGTTGCTGGCGCTGCCCTTGAAACTATGGGCGACCTCGGCCAACACCTTGGCGTCGGCGGTCTTTTGCAATTGATGCAAGCGACTTTCAGAATCGGTCAGGAAGGTATCCAGCAAATCCGGATAGCTGTCTTCCATCACTTCGCGCAACGCATCGAGTACTTCGCGATCCACATGTTGGTCAGTCACTTGTTCACTCCTTGATCAAGAATCGGCGAATTATGCCCTAACCTCCCAGAAAAACTCTACGCAAGCACTGCGACCTTCGTCCGACCAACTGGCGTTATGCCCCAATTGCCGGATCAAGCTGACGCCGCGCCCCGACAGACGGACGCCGTCCAGCGGTCGCTCCATCACGCGCGCCACGTCAAACCCCTTGCCGCTGTCCTCGACGCGGATGACCAGGCAACCACCGGCACCTTGCGGCCTGACTTGCAAATGCACGCGCACATAACCGTCCTGCAACGCCTCGAGTCGTGCATTGCGCTGCTCGTAGTAGCGAGCGAATCCGGCCGCATCACGCTTGAGGCTGGAATCGAGTCCCAGCACGCCATGCTCCAGTGCGTTGGAATACAGCTCGGCAAGCACGCTGTAGATTGCGCCACTCTGGGTGCGCAAGCCATGTACTTCCAGTAACAATTGCAGCAAATATGGCAACGGATTGAAGCGTTTGAGCGTCGCACCGCGAAACTCGAAGCTTACCGACCAGTCCAGCGGACAGGATTGGCCACTGTCGGAATACACCGGCGCCGACGGCACCACCTGCGCCGCCTCCAGCAGACTGATCTCGACCATGCTCACATCGTCGCGGGGCTCGCCACGAAATGCGTGCAAGGCCTGTTCGATCTCGGCGAACAGATTGTCCGGTTCACGATTGGCGGCAAACAGTTGCTGCAAACGCTCGACACCAAACAACCGGTCATCGGCGTCAGTGGTATCGATCACGCCGTCTGACAGCAGGAACACTCGGTCCCCTGCCGCCATGGCCTGCACTTCGGTGCGATCGTCGAATGCCTGCGGGCTGAGCACTCCCAGCGGTAAATGCCGCGCCGGCAGCGGCAGCCGTTCGCCCGTGGCGATCCGGTGCAGATAGCCATCGGGCATGCCGCCGTTCCACACCTCCACAGTACGGCGCTGAAAGCTCAGGCAAAGCATGGTCGCGCAGCAGAACATGTCCACCGGCAGGATGCGCTTGAGCTTGGCGTTCATCTCGCGCAGGGTTTCGGCCAGGCCGTAACCTTTGGCCGTCATGCCGTAAAACACTTCGGCCAACGGCATCGCCCCCACCGCCGCCGGCAGACCGTGGCCGGTGAAATCACCGAGCAGCACATGCATGTCGCCGGCCGGCGTGTAGGCCGCCAGCAGCAGGTCGCCGTTGAACAATGCATAGGGCGATTGCAGGTAGCGAATATTCGGCGCGCTCAGGCAACCCGAATGCGCGACCTTGTCGAACACCGCTTTGGCCACGCGCTGTTCGTTGAGCAGGTAATCGTGATGTTTGGCAATCAGGTCGCGCTGCTGCAGCACCGTGGCCTGCAAACGACGCAAGCGATCCATCGCCTTGATTTTGGCGGCAAGGATTACCTGGTTGTACGGCTTCGCCAGAAAGTCGTCGCCGCCCGCCTCCAGACAGCGCGCCAGCGCTTCGCTTTCGGTCAGCGAGGTCAGGAAGATGATCGGCACCAGGGTTTCCCCCGCCAGCGCCTTGATCTGTCGCGCCGCTTCGAAGCCATCCATCACCGGCATCATTGCGTCCATCAGCACCAGGTGCGGCGGCTGGCGCCGAAACACTTCCAGCGCTTCGGCGCCATTGGCGGCGGTCAGCACTTCATGCCCCTGACGCCGGACGATGGTCGACAACAGTAACCGGTCGGCGGCGCTGTCTTCGGCGATCAGGATCGTCAGCGGCTCTTGTGCCTGCATGACCGTCAACTGATGTCGAACAGTTTGTCGAAGTTGGAGATGGCGAGAATCTTGCGCACGTCGGAGTTGCTGTTGACCACCCGCACGTCCGAGTCGTCGCCGCCGGCGTGATCGCGCAGCAGAAGCAGCATGCCCAGCGCGGAGCTGTCTAGGTAGGTGGCATCCTTCAGATCGACCACGATGGAGTCAGGCTTGTGGTTAAGCCGCTCATAGGCCTCGCGAAATTCCTGATGGCGCCCGAAATCGAACCGCCCCCTGACCGAAATCGTCAGTTTTTGGCCATCCGGAGAGACTTCTGTAACGACTGACATTGACTGGCTTCCTTGTCATTGACGAACGTGTACAAGGTTTAGCACTTGGACAGGGTTGGGGCAAGGCTGGAAGCCAGATCAAAAGATCGCAGCCTTCGGCAGCTCCTACATCAATCACCTGCAGGAGCTGCCGAAGGCTGTGAACTTTTGACATTATTCAAGAGGATCGTGCCGCGGCAAACGCTGCGACAACTCGTCCAGTAATCTCTGCTCGCGCTTGTCTTCGAGGCGTTGCGCCTCTTCGCGGTAGCGCTGCACCAGTTTGCGCAGGCCTTCGACCTTGGCGAACGCCTGCTGCCAGGCGTCTCGCGCCTTGATCAGGTTGTTCTGGTGCCAGACCAGGCTTTGCCGCTGCTGGTCGATCGCAGTGTCCAGTTGCGCGAGAAAGCCGTGATACCCCAGCAGCCATTGTCCGGAAACCCCGTCGCTGCCACGCACGATCCACTGCTCCTGATAATCCAGACGAAAGGCGTCGAGGTCGGCGAGTTTGCTTTCAGCCACCTTGACCTGGCCCTGAAAGTATCCCAGACGCTGGACGGCAGTTTTTTCGGCCTGTTCGGCCATTTCCACCACCGGTGCCAGACGTGCGGCGCGACTCACGGCCATGGCCGGTTACCCGCCCGCCGCAGGCGCGAACAGGGTTTCCAGATAGGCCTGGCTTTCGCCCATGTTGATCTTGTCGTTCAGCCCCTGGCGCTGGTAGCGGGTCAGTTGCGGCTGCAGATTGATCGCCAGATCGGTCTCGCGGTCACCACCGGCGACGTAAGCGCCGACGCTGATCAGATCGCGGCTCTGCTGATAGCGTGACCACAGCTGTTTGAAGTACTGCGCACGCTGCATGTGTTCCGCCGAAACCACCGCCGGCATCACCCGGCTGATCGACGCTTCGATGTCGATGGCCGGATAGTGCCCTTCCTCGGCCAGCCGCCGGGACAACACGATGTGGCCGTCGAGCACGCCCCGCGCCGAGTCGGCAATCGGGTCCTGCTGGTCATCGCCTTCGGACAACACGGTGTAGAACGCGGTGATCGATCCCCCGCCCTTTTCCGCGTTACCGGCGCGCTCCACCAGTTTCGGCAGTTTGGCGAACACCGAGGGCGGGTAACCCTTGGTCGCTGGCGGCTCGCCGATGGCCAGGGCGATTTCCCGCTGGGCCTGGGCGAAACGGGTCAGCGAATCCATCAGCAACAGGACGTTCTTGCCCTTGTCGCGGAAATACTCGGCGATGCGCGTGCAGTACATGGCCGCGCGCAGACGCATCAGCGGCGCATCGTCCGCTGGCGAGGCGACGACCACCGAACGCTTGAGGCCTTCTTCACCGAGGATGTGCTCGATGAACTCTTTCACTTCGCGACCCCGTTCACCGATCAGGCCGACGACGATAATGTCGGCCTCGGTGAAGCGGGTCATCATGCCCAGCAGCACCGATTTACCGACACCGGTACCGGCGAACAGACCCAGACGCTGACCACGCCCGACCGTCAGCAAACCGTTGATGCAACGGATGCCGACGTCCAGCGGTTCGTGGATCGGGTCGCGGTTGAGCGGGTTGATTGTCGGGCCGTCCATCGGCACCCAGTCTTCAGCCTTCATCCCGCCCTTGCCGTCCAGCGCGCGTCCGGCGCCGTCGAGTACGCGACCGAGCATGCTCATGCCCATCGGCAGACGACCGGTTTCCGCCAGCGGTACCACACGGGCGCCCGGGGCAATGCCGGCGACGCTGCCGACCGGCATCAGGAAGACTTTGCTGCCGGAAAACCCCATGACTTCCGCTTCCACCTGGGACGGGTGATAGCTGTCGTCATTGATCACCAGGCAACGTGTGCCCATGGCGGCGCGCAGGCCTTCGGCTTCGAGGGTGAGGCCGACCATGCGCAGCAGACGGCCTTCAAGAATCGGCGCGCCAGCGATGTCAGTGGCGTCGGCATAGGTGCTGAGGCGCTTGGCGAAACTGGTGCGTTCAAGGCGCATCGGGGGTGTCCGCGAGCGGCGCTTGCGGCGCAGCCGCCGATGGGATTTCTTCAGGAATGTCCAGACTCAGATCCGGCGCAGCCGGGTGCAGAGACTGTTCGTGCAACTGGTCAAACAGCTTGCCCATGACCTGGGTGATGCGGGTTTCAATGCTCGCGTCGATGCGGCTGTGCGCGGTTTCAACCCGGCAACCACCGGGCATCAGCGACTCGTCCTCGACGATGCGCCAGGTTTCTTCATGGCGCTCGCGCAAGGCCTTGGCCTGCTCGAAGTCCTGCGGATTGACGTACAGACGCACGTTGTCCACGCCCAACGGCAGCAGCTTGAGCGCGTCGCGCATGACGTGTTCGATCTGGCTGGAATCGATCGCCAGTTCGCGCTTGATCACCTGTCTGGTGATGTGTTGCACGAGGTCGACCAGCGACTTTTCGATCTGGGTGTCTTGCTCGGCAATCGGCTCGAACAGGTGGGTCATCAACTGCTCGAGGCTGGCCAGTTTTGCCGCCAGCGCCACTTCGGCTTCCTGACGCACCTTGAGCGTGGCGCTGTGAAAACCTTCCTTCTCACCGATGCCAAAGCCCTCGTTGTAAGCCTCCTGACGGATGCTTTCGAGTTCTTCCAGAGTCAGTGGCTGGACTTCTTCCAGCGGCACTTCTTCCATTTCCGGCGGTTCGGGCTCCGGCTCCGGTTCGGGTTCCGGTTTCGGCTGATCGAAGCTGGGCAGCGCCCAGGATTCGAAACCACGGACATCGCGGGCGCGGATCAGATCCGTCACTGACTCGTCATGCTTGTCCATGGGCTTAGATCATTTCCTCGCCGCCCTTGCCACCGAGCACGATCTCGCCGGCTTCGGCCATACGACGGGCAATGGTGAGGATTTCTTTCTGCGCGGTTTCCACGTCGCTGACGCGCACCGGGCCTTTGGCTTCGAGGTCGTCGCGCAACAGTTCGGCCGCACGTTTGGACATGTTCTTGAAGATCTTCTCTTTGACGCCTTCGTCCGAGCCCTTGAGGGCCAGTACCAGCACGTCCGAGGACACTTCGCGCAACAGCGCCTGGATGCCGCGGTCGTCGACGTCGGCCAGGTTGTTGAACACGAACATGAGGTCTTCGATCTGACCGGACAGGTCTTCGTCGACTTCGCGGATCGAGTCCATGAGCTGGCCTTCGATCGAGCTGTCGAGGAAGTTCATGATGTCCGCCGCACGCTTGATGCCACCCAGGGTGGTGCGCGAGGCGTTCGAGTTGCCGGAGAACTGCTTCTCGAGAATCTGGTTCAGCTCTTTCAGCGCAGCCGGCTGCACGGTGTTCAGCGACGAAACGCGCAGGATGATGTCCAGGCGCACCTTGTGATCGAAGTTGCCGAGCACTTCACCGGCCTGATCCGGGTCGAGGTAGGCAACGACGATGGCCTGGATCTGCGGGTGTTCGTAACGGATCACATCGGCAACGGCGCGCGGCTCCATCCATTTCAGGCTGTCGAGGCCGCTGGTGTTGCCACCGAGCAGGATGCGGTCGATCAGGCCGTTGGCCTTGTCTTCGCCCAGCGCCTGGGTGAGCATTTTGCGCACGTAGTCGTCGGAGCCGACGCCGAGGCTGGTCTGGTCACCGACGATGTCGACGAACTCGCTCATGACCTGCTCGACCTGCTCGCGATGGACGTTGCCCATCTGAGCCATGGCCACACCCACCCGCTGAACCTCTTTCGGGCCCATGTGGCGCAGCACTTGCGCGGCATCGGTCGAACCCAGGGACAGCAGCAGAATCGCGGCTTTGTCGACCTTGTTCAGTTTGACGGTTGCGGCTCGGTTATCACTCATCTGCGTTAATCCACTCTTTCACGACCTGAGCCACGCGACCCGGATCCTCGGCCACCAAGCTCTTGATTGCATTCAGTTGTGCGTCATAACCCTCACTCGGGCTCGGCAACAGAATGCTCTGCGGACCACCGAGGCTCACGCGGTCGTTGGCCAGGTCGCCATCCAGGCCGCCCATGCCACCGAGTTCCACGTCGCTGCCCAGACCGGCCAGCTCCTTGCCTTTGCCGCCACCGGTGATGTTGTTCAACACCGGACGCAGCACACCAAACACCAGCACCAGGATGAACAACACACCCAGCACTTGTTTGACGATGTCCCAGAACCATGGCTGGGAGTAGAACGGAATATCGGCAACCACTTCACCGCGTTCGGCGGAGAACGGCATGTTGATCACGCTGACGCTGTCACCACGGCTGGCATCGAAGCCAACGGCGTCCTGCACCAGACGGGTGAAGCGCGCCAGTTCATCGGCGCTCCATGGCGCGCGGGTGGTTTCCCCGTTGGCCGCATTGACCTTGACCTGATCATCGACCACCACCGACACCGACAGACGATTCAGGCGACCCTGCTGCTGCTTGGTGTGGCTGATGGAACGGTCCAGTTCGAAGTTCTTGGTGGATTGTTGACGCTTGTCCGCCGGGTACGGTGCGAGCATTGGCTGGCCGGTGGCCGGGTCCATGATCTGCTGACCGTTGGCATCCACCAGTGGCTGACCGGGTTGAACCATGCCGGTAGAGCCTTGCGCGCCACCGGTGGTTTGCGGTGCCGAGGCCGGCGCCGGCGGCTGGTTGCTCAGCGCCCCCGGGACACCTTGCGGACCATTGCTGGCGGTGCGTTGCTCATTGACCGACTGCTCGCTGCGCAACGCCGGCTGGTCCGGGTTGAACTGCTCGGCGGTCGATTCGACGGCACTGAAATCGATGTCGGCCGAGACTTCAGCCTTGTAGCGATCGTTACCCAGCACCGGCTGCAGAATGTTGTGCACGCGCTGAGTGAGCATGCTTTCCATGCGGCGGCTGTAATCGAACTGCTTGCCGGCCATGGTCATTTCGGAGTTCTCCGCCTGATCGGAGAGCAGATTGCCCTTCTGATCGACGACGGTGATCTGCGATTTGCTCAGTTCAGGCACGGAAGTCGCCACCAGGTTGATGATCGCCACCACCTGACCCGGCTCCAGCGAACGTCCGGAGTACAACTCGACCAGAACCGAAGCGCTTGGCTTGCGCTCATCGCGCACGAACACCGAGCTCTTCGGAATCGCCAGGTGCACGCGGGCGCCCTTGACGTTGTTCAGGCTGGAGATGGTGCGTGCCAGTTCGCCTTCGAGGCCGCGACGGTAACGGGTCGCTTCCATGAACTGGCTGGTGCCCAGCCCCTGTTCCTTGTCGAGGATTTCGAAACCGATGTTGCCGTCGCTGGGAGTGACACCAGCGGCCGCGAGTTTCATCCGCGCACGGGACAGATCGTCAGCCTTGACCAGCAAGGCGCCGGAGTTCGGCTCGACGGTGTAAGGGATGTCGGCGGAGGCCAGGGTGTCCATGACCTGCTTGGCGTCCATGCCGGCAAGGCTGCCGTACAACGGACGGTAATCCGGCTGCTGCGACCACAGCACCACGCAAAGCCAATCGCCACGCTCGCAGCCAGGCCGACCAACAGGCCCACCTGACGCAGCATGGTCATCTCGGAGAGGTTTTCCAGGAAGGACAGGCCGAACAGCGGCGGTTTGCCGTCTATCGGGGTGGCCTTGGCCGGAACGTTATCGGCGACTGCTTCTGCCATGACTCAATCTCGTCCTTAAACCGGCATCTGCATGATGTCTTGATAAGCCTGAACCAGTTTGTTGCGCACCTGGGTCAGAGCCTGGAACGACACGCTGGCTTTCTGCGAGGCGATCATCACGTCGGTCAGATCGACGCCGCTCTTGCCGATTTCAAATGCGTTGGCCAACTGAGTCGATGCCTGCTGGGTATCGCTGACTTTGTTGATGGCCTGACCGAGCATGTCGGAAAAGCTGCTGCCTGCCAGTTCAGGGACGGCGGCAGTCGATTTCGGCGTGGCCATGGCGTCCATTTTCATGGCCTTCATGTCCATCATCAACCGATTAAATTCAATACCTTGGCTCATGGTCTACTCTCTTGGGCGGCCCGCAATTTTTTGACACTCACTCGGCGGGTACACAGGTATTAGCAACAAGGGTGCCAGCTATCGGGCAGCCTTTCAGAAAAGCACTTTCAAACATTCGCTCCACCGCTCACGTGGCGAACAGATAGCCTTCGACGTCCATCCCGGCATCGCGCATTTGCGCCAGCTTGTAGCGCAGGGTTCGCGGGCTGATACCGAGTTTTTCCGCCGCCTCCTTGCGCCGGCCGCGTTCGGTGCGCAGGGTATCGATGATCATCTGAAACTCCCTACGCCGCAGGTCATCGCCCAACGCACCGGCGGATTCAGCCTCGACTTCGATCTCGCGCACCAGCGGCTGCACCGGCACGACGGACGGCGCAGTACCAAACGTCACCGCGCCCGTCAGGCAGAAATCCTGCGGCTGGATCAAACCGCCCTGCTGCAGAATCAGCGCCCGTTGAATGGCGTTATCCAGCTCACGCACATTGCCCGGCCACGGATAACCAGTGAGGCAAGCCCGGGCTTCTGGCGACAGCTTCGCCGGCGCGTGCTTCATTTTATTGACGTGTTTGTTCAGCAACCGCTCGGCCAGCGGCAGGATATCGGCAGTGCGCTCGCGAAGTGGACGCCACGCCAGAGGAAAAACCGACAGACGGTAAAAGAGGTCTTCACGGAAGCGCCCCGCCGCCACTTCGCCAGCCAGATCGCGGTTGGTGGTCGCGACCACGCGAATATCCAGCGCGATCGGCTTGCGCGCACCGACACGCTCGACTTCACGCTCCTGCAGCACCCGCAGCAACTTGGCTTGCAGGCCCAGGGGCATTTCGGAAATCTCGTCGAGCAGAAGGGTGCCGCCATCGGCTTGTTCAAACTTGCCGGGCTGCGCCGCGATGGCGCCGGTGAATGAGCCCTTCTCGTGACCGAACAGCGTGGCCTCGAGCATATTGTCGGGAATCGCCGCGCAGTTGATCGCGATGAACGGCTGGCTCGCACGGTGAGATTGCTGGTGGATGTAACGCGCCAGTACTTCCTTGCCGGTACCGGACTCGCCGGAGATCAACACTGTGGAATCGCTGCGCGCCACCCGCGCCGCCAGGTCGAGCAACTGCGCACTGGCCGGCTCGACCGCCACCGGCCCGTCGCTATCAGCCACACTGACACAGCCCAGCGCATGCCGCGAAACCAGGTCCAGCAGAGCCTTGGGCTCGAACGGCTTGACCAGATAATCCGCCGCTCCCTGGCGCATCGCATCGACCGCTCGCTCCACCGCGCCATGTGCGGTCATCAGCAGTACCGGTAGTTGCGGCTGTCGGGCGCGCAACAGTCCAAGCAGTTGATGGCCGTCCATGCCGGGCATGTTGACGTCACTGACCACCAGACTGAACGCTTCGCGCTCAACCGCCTGCAACGCCTCTTCGGCGCTGCCGACCGCGTGGTAGTCGTGGCCTGCCAGCAACAGCGTGTCGGCCAGCGCTTCGCGCAACGAGCGGTCATCCTCGACCAGCAAAACCTTGATGCCCATGACGTTTACTCAGCTCCCTGTACAGCGGAAAACAGCGGCAGGATCACCTGCGCGCACGTGCCGCGCCCGACACGCGAACGCAGCCGCAATTCTCCCTGATGTGCCCGGGCCACGGCCTTGACCACGGTCAGACCAAGCCCGGTGCCGGTGACTTTGGTGGTAAAAAATGGCTCGCCGAGACGTTCGAGCACCACCGGATCTATACCGCTGCCGCTGTCGCTGACGCACAGGCGCAGGCTGTTGTCGCGGGTGTAGCAATGCACTTTCAGGCGCACGTTGCCGTCACTGGCCTGAATCGCGTTTTCGATCAGATTGAGAAGGGCCCCGACCAGCGTGTCGCGGTTGCACAGCAATTCGCCGGCATGACTGTCGCACTGCCAGCGAATGGGCAAATCCTGCACATGAGTCAGCGCCGCCGCCTGCAGCGATTGCATCAAGGCATTGGGGGTGATGCGATCGGTCAGCGGCAACTCGCCCCGGGCGAACACCAGCATGTCGCGCACCTGATGCTCCAGCTCGTGCAAACGCTCTTTGAGGCGGCCAGCGAAACGCTGCTGGGTGGCGACCGGCAATTCCTGCTCAGTCAAATGACTGGCGTAGAGCAAAGCGGCAGACAACGGTGTGCGGATCTGATGAGCCAGCGAGGCGACCATGCGCCCCAGCGATGACAGACGCTCATGGCGCGCCAGTTGATCTTGAAGGTGGCGGGTTTCCGTCAGGTCGTTGAGCAGCACCAACTGCCCCGGTTCGGCATCCAGCGAGCGGGTGGCAATCGACAGTCGCCGACCGTTTTTCAGAGAGATTTCATGGCCGTCGTCCTCGCGCGGGGCGAAGCATCGGGCGATCACGTGGCGCCACAACTCGCCTTCCAGCGGCAGCCCCAACAACTCAATGGCCGCCGGATTGGCCTCGCGAACCATGCCATGGCCGTCAATGACGATGACGCCACCGGGCAACAGATCAAGGAGGTTTTGCAGGCGGTTGGCCAAACGTTCTTTTTCGGCCAGCTCCTGCATGCGCTGGGCACTGACCACCGCCAACTCGCCTTTGAGCTCGGTGACCCGGGCTTCAAGCATGCTGTAGGAGTCGGTCAACTGGCTGGACATCTGATTGAACAGCGCGAACGCCTGCTCAAGACCCTGACGGCTCGCCTGCTCTACGGACGACGATTGCCCCTCGGCATTGGAGGCAGATGACATCTGGGCGTGGGGCATTGTGTTCTCTCGCTTGGCTGACCGTCAGTTAAACGGAACGTTGCGAGGGACGTAGCAATACCCGTGCCTAAAAAAAACTGCTTATAAATGAAGACGTTGAAAAACAGGCGTCAATCATCCGCCTGTTCATCACCTTCACGCCGGCTCATGCCGTACTTGCGCATCTTCTCCACCAGCGTGGTTCGACGGATGCGCAGGCGTTCGGCGGCACGCGCCACAATGCCATTGGCATCGTCCAGCGCCTGCTGGATCAGACCCTGCTCCAGACCACCGAGGTAGTCTTTGAGGTCCAGACCTTCCGGCGGCAGCAGAGCGTTGGCGGTGAAGTCCGGGGTATGACCGTTGATCGCCACGCGCTCTTCGAGATCGCTGCGCAGACTGTCGACCATCTGCTCGTCTTCATCATCGACGTAGCGGAACTTCTTCGGCAACTCGACCACACCGATGACCCCGTACGGGTGCATGATCGCCATGCGCTCCACCAGGTTGGCCAGCTCGCGGACGTTGCCCGGCCAGCCGTGACGGCACAGCGACATGATCGCTGCCGAGTTGAAACGGATCGAACCGCGCTTTTCGTGCTCCATGCGCGAGATCAGTTCGTTCATCAGCAGCGGGATGTCTTCAACGCGCTCACGCAACGGCGCCATCTCGATCGGGAACACATTCAAGCGATAGTAGAGGTCTTCGCGGAAGGTGCCGACCTCGATCATGCTTTCGAGGTTCTTGTGGGTCGCGGCAATGATGCGTACATCGACGCTCTGGGTCTTGTTGCTGCCCACACGCTCGAAGGTACGCTCCTGCAGCACGCGCAACAGTTTGACCTGCATCGGCAGCGGCATGTCGCCGATTTCATCGAGGAACAGCGTACCGCCGTTGGCCAGCTCGAAACGTCCGGCGCGGCTGGTGATCGCGCCGGTGAAGGCGCCCTTCTCGTGGCCGAACAGTTCGCTTTCCAGCAGCTCGGCCGGGATCGCCCCGCAGTTGACTGGCACGAATGGCGCGTCGCGACGTTTGGAGTGGTAATGCAGGTTGCGCGCAACCACTTCCTTGCCGGTGCCGGACTCGCCGAGGATCAGCACACTGGCGTCGGTATCGGCCACTTGCTGCATCATCTGACGGACATGCTGGATCGCCCGGCTGGTGCCGACGAGGCTACGGAACAGATTGGGTTCGCGATGACGGCCGCGCTCGCGGGCCTGGTCGTACATCTCGCGATAGACCTGGGCACGGTGCAGGGAGTCGAGCAGCTTGCTGTAGCTGGGTGGCATTTCCAGCGTTGAAAGCACCCGGCGGCGCTGGTCTTCCGGCAGGTCGACGGAAGAATTATCGCCCATCAGCAAAACAGGAAGGAACTCATCCCATGTCGAGAGTGTCTTTAACAAGCCCAACAGTGCACCCGGAGCATTTACCGTCCCGATCAGTACACAGATGACTTCACGACTTGATGACAAAGAGCCGACAGCCTGCTGCCAGTCATGGCTGCCGCAGGGTAAATTTTCTTCGCCGAGAAAATTTAAAATCACCGCCAGGTCGCGGCGGCGGACGCTATCGTCATCGATCAGCAGAATTTTGGTTTCACGCCACATGCAATAGCAACTTCCCTAGTCAACTCAATGCCCGAAAAATGGGGCAAGCGAGACGCTTGCAGGACACCTTGTGCCTGTAGACGCCTGAAATCTGAAAACAGCCACTAGTTAAGTCAAAAAACCGTGCACAGTCAAATTTATGGCGCACATGTCTGGATTAACTGGGGGTTAATTAACCAAACAGATGGTAAACCTTTGCCGCCTTTTGCGCTTGGGTGATCTGCGACATCTCGTTGGCTATCGCCTGCCGCTCACCCATCGCCGCCTCCAGAAGCTCCTTGTAGACGTGGAGCAGCTCCTCAAGGTTATTGCGCAGGGCCTCCTCATCCAGCGAGGCCTCGGCCATGACGTCTTCCATGCAGGATCGGCAAGCCAGATCCAGCTCGCCAATGGCTTCCCAGTTGCGTTCGGCCAGCGCACTGACCAGCGCTTCACGGGTGTCGGCGATTCGCTGCAATACAAGACTCATGGTGCTCTCCTTCAAAACTGCGGAGCAGGCTCGGGGGCGATGGCATCCCAGCCTTCTTTGACCGTGCTCAGCAAGCCGGCAACCTCATCGAGAATGCGCGGATCGCTGTTGATGTTGGCCTCGGCGAGGCGCTTCATCATGTAGATGTACAGCCCGTCCAGATCGGCCAGTTCATCGGCACACTTTTCCAGGTCCAGACCTTCACGCAGCCCGCTGACAATGCCAATGGCCTTGCTGATCGAGGTGCACTTGCCAGGAATGTCCTTGCGCTCGATGGCACCCTTGGCCTGAGCGATGCGGGCCAGCCCGCCTTCCATCAACATTTGTACCAGACGGTGCGGACTCGCCTCGGAGGTCTGGGCGTGCGCGCCGACTTTCTGATATTGCCGAAGGGCTAACATTGGGTTCATGTTCTACCTCATTGCCACAATGACTCGTATAACCAGTGTATCGCCAACGAATCACAGAACTTTAGATCAAAAGACAAAAACCCGGCGCACGCCGATAAAGCGTAGCCGGGTTTTTGTCGTTCTTGCAGGTTACTTCGCGGATTGCTGAGCGTTCAGCGAGCTGAAGAACGACGTGATGTTGCTGGCCGTCGCTTTCATCTGCCCTACCAGCAAGTCCATGGCGTTGTACTTGGCCGTCAACGTCTTGGTCAGGTTGGCCACACGCAAATCCAGCGCCAATTGCTGACTGGTCAGGCTCTTGGTGTTGTTGTTCAGGATGGACATGCGCTGATCAAGCAGGCCTACGGCAGTAGGTGCGCTACCGGCAGGTGCCTTCAGATACGGGTCCACCGCCTTGTTCATGCGCGCCAGCAGACCGTTGGTATCGTTAGTCCCGGTGAACATCTGCTGCACCTGGCCAGCCTTCCCGGGCTGAGCCATGGTTTTGGTGAACGCAGCAGTATCAAACGTCAGGTTGCCGGTGTTGCGATCGGTCATCACACCGATCTCCGACAGATAGGACAAAGAACCCTCTGCACCAGCACCAGGAGCAGTCAACTGGCCACGGATGTCGGAGATCAGCGAGCGCGGCAACGAGTCACCGGTGAAAGCGGCCTGCACCGTCAGTTTGCCATCGGCGTCCGGTGTTGCCTTGGACAGGGTGTCGATGGTGGTCTTCAGGGTGTTGTAGGCGTCAACAAACGCCTGAACCGAAGCCTGCAGCCCTTTGGTGTTGGTATCGACGCTGACAACGGTCGGCGTGGCAACGCCACCAACGACAGGGCTGACAGTGGTCAGATTCAGGGTCAGGCCGCTGATTGCACCACTGACCGTGTTACTTTTGCTGGAAACCTGCAGGCCGTCGATGGTCACCTTGGCATCTTGTGCAAGGCCATTGACGTTGCCCGAGGCGCCTGCCGCCGGATTAGTACCCATCGACTGAGTACCGTCGATCTCCAGACCGGCGATCCCGCTGACAGAGAGATCGGTACCCGCGCCAGTCTTGTTGGAGCTGATCACCAGGCGCGAAGCACCACTGCTGTCAGTCACGATGTTGGCAGAAATGCCATTGGCGCCCTGAGCCGTGTTGATCGCATCACGCGTGCTCTGCAAGGTCGCATTGGCCGGGATCGTGACATTGTAATCAGTGCCATTCTGACTGATTTTCAGGGTACCACTCGGAATGGCACTGGCAGCACCGCCGGCGAAAGAAGCGCTGGCAACTTTCGAGCCAGTGGCCAATTGGTTGACAACAACGTTGTAAGTCCCCGACACCGCAGTGTTATCGGAGGTGGCGCCGAGAATCGCTGTGTTGCTCGAGGTCGCCGTGAAGCCGGCAAATGCCGGGTTGGTCTTGCTGCCCAGGTTGGTCATCGCCGTCTGGTACGCGGTCAGCGCACTCTTCAACGTGCCGACACCGGAAATCTTCAGGGTATTGGTCTTGGTCGCGGAATCGATCTGCGTCTGTTTCGGCGACTTGTCGGCGTTGACCAGCGCGGTCACGATCGCGCCGATGTCCAGGCCGGAACCCAGTCCGGAACCCGGTAGAATTGGACTTGCCATGTGCATCTCCCTTCAGATTGTTGCCAGACTTTTGACCCATCCAGGCGTCATTCAAGAAAGACAAACACTATTCATGCCAGCTATCAGACTTTGGCGTCGAACAACACATGGCTTGCGTTGGCGAGGCTGTCTGCGAGCTTGAGTGCTTCTGCGGAGGGGATCTGGCGTACGACCTCACCCGTCTCGCTTGCGATCACCTTGACGATGACCTTGCCAGAGTGCTCGTCGATCGAGAACTCCAGGTTACGCTTGATCGATTGAACGAACTTCTCGATCTCTTGCACGGCCAGTTTCAACTTGGCGTCATCCGTTTGCTGACTTTTCCTGTCAGCGACCGGAGCGTCGGCCGATGCAACTTTTGGCGTCTCCGACGGCTTGTCAGCAACAGGCGTCGCTGGCTTGGGAGCCGGATAAGACACGTTAAGCTTTACGCTCATGTCCATGCTCATCACCTCCTAACGTAAAAAAGCGAGAGAGCGCGACCAGCGCACCCTCCCGCCCAAACTCATTCCGAATTACTGAAGCAGCTTCAGTACAGCGGAAGGCAGTTGGTTGGCTTGAGCCAGAACAGAGGTCGAAGCCTGTTGCAGGGTTTGCTGCTTGGTCAGGTTAGCAGTCTCTGCGGCGAAGTCGGTATCTTGTACGCGACCTTGTGCAGCAGTGGTGTTCTCGGTGATGTTCTGCAAGTTCTGGATGGTGCTGGTCAGACGGTTTTGCGAAGCACCCAGGCTGGCACGAGTTGCACCGATTGCAGCGATAGCGGCGTCGATTGCAGTGATCGCGTTGTCGATGTTCTGCGAAGCAGAACCAGCGCCAGTACCGGTGGTACCGGTCAGAACTACAGTACCGCTACCTACGGACAAGCTGACGGCGTCGAACTTGGAGCTCAGTACCAGGTCGATGTGGTTAGCCGAACCGGTGTTTGCGCCGACTTGCAGGGTCACAGTACCAGCCGAACCGTCCAGCAGGTTTTTGCCGTTCAGGTTGGTAGCAGCCGAGATACGGGTGATTTCGTCAGACATCTGAGCGAATTCAGCGTTGGTCGCGGTCTGGTCAGCAGTACCGTTGGTGCCGTTACGTGCTTTAACAGCCAGTTCACGCATACGCTGCAGGATGTCGGTCGAAGCTTGCAGAGCGCCTTCAGCGGTCTGAGCAACGGAGATACCGTCGTTGGCGTTCTGGATGGCTTGGGTGTTACCACGGATCTGCGAAGACATACGGTTCGAGATCTGCAGGCCAGCAGCGTCGTCTTTAGCGCTGTTGATTTTCAGGCCGGAAGACAGGCGCTGCATCGAAGTCGACAGAGCGTCGGAAGCGCGGTTCAGGTTCTTTTGAACGTTCAGCGACGTGGTGTTGGTGTTTACTGTTAAAGCCATGACGAATTCCTCGTTGGTTGGGTACTGCGGCTTCCGGCCCTGGCAACCGCCTGGAATGGCCTAGAGAACCTTCGTAATAGTTATCGTCGGGTTGGCAGGTTGCTTGAGGGCTTTTTGAAAAAAATTTGCCATCACCCTGCCACCCCCGAGAAAACAAGGGCTTAGCGCCCCCCACCTGCGAAAAAATGACGCCATAAAACCGACCCGCGCGCAAAGCCGCGGGCCAGCGCGGTCGGTCAGTTTGCCGATCGTGCTTTTTGCAACACTTCGATCAACTCGAACTCCATCCAGTCAGCCAGGCCCAACCAGTCCTGACGCTCCTGACAGTCGAGCATCTGCGTGAGTATCAAGGCCCAGTCCTGCTGTACCGTCGCCGGTGCGGACATCAGCAACTGCTGCGCCCCCTCGAACACCTCGACCATATCCAGCGCCGCCTCAACGTCACGCCCCAGACGAAACAGCCCGGCGCACTGACGGCACTCGTCGACGCACTGCTCAATCGTCGTCATTGCACAAACTCCTGATTGAACTGTGTCCCGGCGATCAGTGCACCTGCCCGACTGCTGTTGAAGAACTGCACCTGCGGATGCGCGGCGATATAACGCTCGAGTACGCACAGATAGCCGCGAAAGTTCAGCTGGGTGCTGACCCGCCGGCCATGGCCGTCCTGCACCCAATGCCGCGCCTGATCGACCCCCGGCCCCAGATCACCGTCATTCCAGCCGGCATGGGTCTTGTTCATCGGGAAGGCGAAGTCGGCGCCGAACAGGGTAATGCGCGATGCACCCATCTTTACTGCCAGATCCACCGCCGGATGAATCACGCTGCCACCGACATGCAGTTGCCCGCGCGGATATTGCTCGCGCAACGCGGCGTACACCGGACTGGCCGAGTAACCGCCGTAGCGTTTGCCCTTCCACGCGGTCATCACCGCAGGATCGCTCATGGGCAGATACACCAGCGGGATGCCAGCGGAGTCCTCGAACGGCAGATGCCGGAAGCTGATGCGCTGATCAATGGTGACCACCAGATCCGGGACGATCCCGTGCTCACGCAATGGCCGGTAAGCGGTATCCACACACATCAACAACGGACGTTCAGCCTGCGCGCGCACCGCCGCCAGACGCTGGAAATGTCCTTCGAGCGTCGGCCCGGTGCCAATCACATAGATTTCCCGGCCACTGGCCGTGCCGAACAACTGCGCCACATCATCATCGCCCAGCAACACCGGCAAACACTCCTGCAGACGCTGCTGAATGAACGGCAAATGTGGATCGAATTCACGATTGTTGAAGCTCAAGTGCACTTCGCTGACCAGCCGATCACGGATCTTCGCGTTGAAGTCATCAGCCAGCAGCATCTCCGCCGGCAACGCGAAAAACGGTGTGCAGATGTCTGACAGATCACCGGCATAGAACAGCTGCACACGCGGATCTTCCAGCCATTGGCGTTGATCGAGCAGTTGCAGCACCAGGGCGAACAACGAGCCATTGAGGATATGAACGTACAACCGCTCAAGGCCGGCGCGCTCCAGCAGAACCGATGGCAGGTCGCCGAGGCCGGTGCCATAGACGTGCAACTGCGGCTTTTCCGCCAGGCTGGCCGCCTGGATGCGGGCTTCGTGGACGCGGTCGTGGCGACTGGTCAGTTGAATGCCATTAACGCTGAGCGTCGAGCCCAAGCCCTGCACCAGCTCGGCTTGAACGACTGAGGTGTCTTCAGCCTGCAAGCGCTCAAACAACGCCGGCCAGCGTTGCTGGATGACCTGGGCATTGGGTTGGAAAAACTCGCTCATGCCGCCTAGCGCTCCATTCAGGCAAAAAAAATAGCGTTCAAGGGTAACCTTGAACGCTATTTTTGTATTCGCCGTTTTTGACCGGATCAAGGACGATAGATGATCGCCGAGCCCCACGACAGACCGACACCGAAACCGCTCAGGGCAATGCGCTGCCAGTCGGAGTCGAGCACGTGTTTTTCCAGCAGCAGCGGAATGCTCGACGACACGGTGTTACCGGTTTCGACCATGTCCTTGATGAACTTCTCCGGCTCGCCTTCGAAACGCCGCGCCACCGCATCGACAATCGCCGCACTGCCCTGGTGAATGCAGAAGGCGTCGATGTCGTCAGCCTTGAGGCCAGAGTCGTCGAGCAATTCGTGCAAGTGCGCCGGGACTTTGAGCAGCGCGAAGTTGAACACCTGACGCCCATTCATGAAGAACACGCCATCGGTGACTTTCAGGTGTGGCGCGCCGGAACCGTCGGTGCCGAACTTGGCCTTGCCCAGCGCCCAGGCCGGGTCTTCGCCCATCCAGGTCGCCGTGGCGGCATCGCCGAAGAGCATGGTGGTGTTGCGGTCTTCCGGGTCGACGATTTTCGAATACGGGTCAGCGGTGATCAGCAGGCCGTTCTTCAAGCCGGCGGCTTCCATGAAGCCCTTGATCGCGTAGATGCCGTAGACGTATCCGGAGCAGCCCAGGGAAATATCGAACGCCGCGACATTAGTCGGCAGACCGAGCTTGTCCTGGACGATCGCAGCGGTGTGCGGCAGACCTTCTTCGTCACCGTTCTGGGTAACGACGATCAGCGCGTCGATCGACTCACGCTTCAGTTCAGGGTTGTTGGCAAACAGCGCATTGGCCGCTTCCACGCACAGATCGGAGGTTTCCTGTTCAGCGTCTTTGCGCGGCAGGAAGGCCGAACCGATTTTACCGAGGATGAATTCTTCATCCTTCTCGAATTTTGCACCTTGTGCGTAATTGTCCACGCCGGCTACAGGAACGTAGCTCGCAATGCTTTTTATGCCAATCATTACGGCTTCCCAATAAAAAAACAGCCCAAAACCACCGCTCGCAAGGATTCGAGGGGCGCCGACAAACAGAAAACGGCCACCACAAAGGGCAGCCACGGGGAGCGCAAAGGGCTATCACTGGAACCGAATACACGGCCAGGCGCCATCTCCCCGGTCAATACAATACAGTGAAGATGCGCGTTATGACTCGCAGGTCACGCTATTTTGCCGAATCGGTGGCAGATCGGGTTATTCGACCAACGACCAGTCCAGCGGCGTGCCACGTTTGATCGCCTGACGAGCGCGGCGACCGAGGACGGCATCGGTGTGCTTGGGCGGCAGACCGAGACCAGGGCGAATGGCGCGCAGATTGTCCCCGGAAAAGGGCTCACCGGCCGCCATATCGGCAGTGACGTACAGCGAGCGGCGATAGACCAGCGACTTGCGCTCGGCCTCGGTGACGCCGTAATGCACCTGGCCCATGGCTTGCCAGGCGCGTTCGGTTTCGACCACCAGACTGGCCAGCTCCGCAGGTTCCAGCGAGAAACTGGCGTCGACGCCACCTGCCGAACGGTCGAGGGTAAAGTGCTTTTCCACCACCGTTGCGCCGAGTGCCACGGCGGCCACGGACACACCCACGCCCATGGAGTGATCGGACAGCCCGACTTCACAACCGAACAGTTCGCGCAGATGCGGGATCGTGCGCACGTTGCTGTTGAGCGGCGTTGCCGGGTAAGTGCTGGTGCATTTGAGCAGCACCAGATCCTTGCACCCCGCCTCGCGGGCGGCGCGCACGGTTTCGTCGAGTTCGGCGATGCTGGCCATGCCGGTGGAGATGATCAGCGGTTTGCCTGTCGCCGCCACACGGCGGATCAACGGCAGGTCGGTGTTTTCGAAACTGGCGATCTTGTACGCCGGCACGTCGAGGCTTTCGAGAAAGTCCACCGCCGTGTCATCGAACGGCGTCGAGAACGCGAGCATGCCCAGTTCTTTGGCCCGAGCGAAAATCGGCGCGTGCCACTCCCATGGGGTGTGGGCCTTCTCATACAGGTCGTACAGCGAAGTACCCGCCCACAGGCTATTCGGGTCCTTGATGAAAAACTCGCCCTCGGCCAGATCCAGGGTCATGGTCTGCGCGGTGTAAGTCTGCAACTTCAAGGCGTGCGCCCCAGCTTTGGCGGCAGCTTCGACAATCTGCAGCGCCAGCTCCAGCGACTGATTATGGTTGCCGCTCATCTCGGCAATGATGAACGGCGGCGCATCGGCACCGATCAGACGCTCGCCAATCTTGAAACTACTCATCGCGGTGATCCTTCAAAACCTTGGTGAACGCGCAGGCACTCTGGGTGAATCCGGCGTCACGAAACACATTCAAAGACGGACGATTGCCCGGCAGCACCTGAGCGGTGATAACGGTCATCTGCGGCCAGTGCCCGCGGACGAACGCCTCGCCTCGCGCCAGCAGCGCCCTGCCCCAACCCAGACCAAAAACGCCCGTGCAGCAGATACAGCGACACTTCAGCCTCGAATCCACGCAAGTCATAACGCAGGACGCCGACCGCACCGTCATCGGCCTCGGCAATCAACAGCAGACGCTGCGGGTTGCGCAGGCTCGCCGTCAGCCAGTTCAGGTGCTGCGGCCATTCGATTGCAGCCGTGTCCAATGACCACCGGCGCACAGCCTCGGCATTGCGCCCGTCGAACAGCAATTGCGCATCATCGAGGGTCGCCGGGCGCAGCCTGAGCACGGCACCGGCCAGCGCTGCCGCCACGCGCAACGCACCGCGCCCATCGACCAGTTGCCGTGAACGCTCGGCCAGACTCTGGCGCAGATAGGCATTGTCGACGACAAAACCGATGGCATCGCGCAGCTGTTCGACGCTGACCTGCTCGCGAGCCCCCATGAACACATGCGCCCCCGCCGCCGCCATGACTTCGCCGTTGGCTTGCTGGTTGTTCGATACCGCGATGCAAAGGGTCGGCAGGCCCAGCGCCGCGCGCTCCCAACTGGTGCCGCCACCGGCGCCGATAAACAGATCGGCTGCGGTCATGCGTTGCTGGAAATCGCTGACGAAACTGTGCAGGCGCCAGTGCGGCCGTGTTGCGGCCAGTGCCTGCATTTGTGCCCACGCCGGGTTGTCCGCACCGGCGACGAAATCCACTTCCAGTTCGGTGAAGTCCTTCAACGCCAACATCGCGTGATGGGTCTGCATCGCCGCATCGAAACCACCGAAATTCACCAGCACCCGCCGCGCCTTGGGTTGGATCGCGATGGCCGGGCAGACGAACTCTTCACGCAGCATGGCGTAGCGCGGGCCGAGCAAGGTACGGCAGCCTTCGGGCAGCAGCGGCGCATAGTTTGCGCTGAGACCGGACAGGTTCTGATTGAGCAGCAGATCGACGCTGTACTGGCGAGTGGCGAGATCGTCTACTGCCGCGATCCGAGGTGCCCAACGGCGCGCTGCGGTTTGCCAGTGATGATCGAGGCCGTAGTGATCGGCGATGATCCAGTCGAATGCGGCGTGACCTGCCAGCAAGGCGTCCAGCGCATCGATGTCCGCCTGCCACGGCAGCATCGATTCGATGGCCTGTTGCGGGTCTTCGCCGGGGTAAATGTCCGGCAAGGCAAAGATCTCGAAACCTTCGGCAGCCAGGGCATCGAGCCGATGCCCGGGCAACCGCCGACAGGCAAACGCGACATGACTGCCCTGTTTGCGCAGCACCCGCGCCAGCGTCAGACAACGGGCAATGTGGCCACTGCCAATGGTCGGCGAAGCATCAGCGCGGATCAGCACTTTCATTGCAGTTCTCCGCCGGCCTTGAGCGCGGCGTAGAGGTATTCGGCGCGTTTCCAGTCTTGCAGGGTGTCGATGTCCTGCACCAGATGCCGCGGCAGAATGACCGGCAGACTCGCGGACGAATACAACACGTCACCGCGCAACCATGCCTCACTGCGGCCCCAGTAGAACTGGCCGGCGTCCTGAAAGGCTTCGGGCAGATCCTGCGAGCGGGTTTGGCGAAATTCCGGGTACAACGCGGTCAATGCGCCCTGCCCGTCCAGCGTCAGTGCCCGCTGTACGGGGAAACCAAAGCTGCACACCGAAAAAGCAAACGACCTCTGCGGATGCTGCTGCAACAACTCGAATCCCTCGCGCAGAAATCGCGCCTGCAACAACGGCGCCGTGGCGTACACGCAGCAGGCGTAATCGAACGCGGGCAGTTGCTGCAAGGCATGCACGATCACCGCAGCGGTGCCGGTGAAATCATCCGCCAGTTCAGCCGGGCGCAGGAACGGCACTTGCGCACCGTGAGCCAGCGCCAGCTCGGCAATTTCCGCGTCATCGGTACTGACTACGACCTGTTCGAACAGGCCACTGTCGAGCGCCGTGCGGATCGAGCGGACAATCATCGGCACGCCGTCGAACGGCAACAGATTCTTGCGCGGGATGCGCTTGCTGCCGCCACGGGCCGGGATGATTGCGACGCTGTTCAAGGACGTTTTTCCAGCAGAAACCAGGTGATGTCATCCACCGGGAATTGTGGGTCACGGTGATAACCAAAGCCGTAATCGAGCAATTGCAGGTCGGCATAACGATCAAGCATTTCCCCGGCGAAATCGCGCTTGAACAGCTTGCCGCTGTTGCCGCGATAGGATACTTCCACCGGTGCCGGATTGTAGTACTCGGCGATCAGGATGTAGCGCTGGCTCAACGCATACAACTGCGCATAGGCGGTCGGCAGCAGCTCCGGCGCCAGATGGATCAGCACGCCTTTGCTCAGGGTCAGGTCGTAACTGCGCTCGCGCGGAAAGTCGAACAGCGAGCCGTGCCAGATCTGCGCGATGCCCAGTGCCCCCGCCTGCGCACAGGCGCTTTCATTGATCTCGACGCCGAACAATTCACTGTGCGGCAGCAGTTGACGCAGCGCCTGCAGGTTGTTGCCGGCATTGGTGCCCAGCTCAACCACACTGTCGATGCGCCCGGCGCGGCTCAGGGCCTTGGCGAACAACGCCAGGTTGGCCGCGACCAGCGGCTGACCGACGTTGCGATCGACGTACTGGTTGCCGAAATCGCCCTGCCAGAATTTTTCCTGCTCACTCAGATCACGCATTGCACAGTCTCATTCGCCGCCGCAGCGGGGTTTATTCGGTCAGCCGGCGCAATTGCTCGACCACATGATCCTGCTGCTCGTCAGTGAGCAACGGATACAGCGGCAGGCTGATCGCCTCGGCGTAATAACGCTCGGCTTCGGGGAAGTCGCCTTCGGCAAACCCCAGGTCGCGATAGTACGGCTGCAAATGCACAGGAATATAGTGCAGGTTCACGCCGATGCCGGCGGCACGCAAGCCTTCGAACACCTGACGGTGGGTCAGGCCGACACGCCCGGTCTGCAAGCGCACCACGTACAGGTGCCACGCCGATTCCGCCTCCGGCTGCGCGCTGGGCAAAGTCAGTGGCAGGTAGGCCAGCAACCGGTCGTAACGCGCCGCCAGTTCACGGCGACGGGCGATGAAGCCGTCCAGCCTGGCCAGTTGCGACAGACCCAGCGCCGCCTGCAAATCGGTGATCCGGTAATTGAAGCCCAACTCGATCTGCTGGTAATACCACGGACCGTGGCTGGGTTCGCTCATCTGCTGCGGATCGCGGGTCATGCCGTGGCTGCGCAGGCGTTGCAGACGCTCCGCCAGTTGCGGGCGGTTGGTCAGGACCATGCCACCTTCGGCGCTGGTGATGATCTTCACCGGGTGGAAACTGAACACGGTCATCGCCGCGAATTCCCCGCACCCCACGGGGCGCCCGGCGTAGCTGGCGCCCACTGCGTGCGAGGCGTCTTCGATCACGGTGAAGTTGTAGCGCTCGGCCAGTTCAGCAATCTTGCGCAGATCGCAACTCTGCCCGGAGAACGCCACCGCCACCAACACTTTCGGCAGTGTGCCGTCCTGCTCGGCCTGATCAAGTTTCGCGGCGAGGGCGAAGGCATCGAGGTTCCAGGTCAGCGGATCGATGTCAACGAAATCCACCTCGGCGCCGCAGTAGCGCCCGCAGTTGGCCGAAGCCAGAAAGGTGTTCGGCGTGGTCCACAAGCGATCACCCGGGCCAAGGCCGGCAGCGAGGCAAGCGATGTGCAGCGCCGCCGTGGCGTTGCACACCGCCACGGCGAAGTCGGCCTGGCAACGTTCGGCCATTGCCTGCTCGAAACGCTCGATGGTCGGGCCCTGGGTCAGCCAGTCCGATTGCAGCACCTCGACCACGGCATCGATGTCCGCCTGATCAACGCTCTGCCGACCGTAGGGAATCATGCCGACAACTTCGCGTGCAGCTCGGCGATCTGCCCGACCGAGAGGTAGTGCGGATTGGTGTCGGAGCGGTATTCGAAATCCTCACTCACCGGCCGGCCATGTTCGCCGAGCTTGTCGATGGAGAAATCGACATCGACGCTGGTAAAGCGGATGGAAGGCTGGATGGTGTAGTGATCCTCGAATTCCAGGGTCATCCGCGCATCGTCCAGCGGCACCATCAGTTCATGCAGTTTTTCCCCGGGACGAATACCGACGTTCTTGTGCGGCAGATGTTCGGCCATGCCCCGCGCCAGATCGACGATGCGAATCGACGGGATCTTCGGCACGAACACTTCGCCGCCGTGCATCCGCGCAAAGCTGTCGAGGACAAACTGCACGCCGTGATCGAGGGTGATCCAGAAGCGGGTCATGCGCTCGTCGGTGATCGGCAGCTCCTGCGCACCATCGGCAATCAGCTTGCTGAAGAACGGCACCACCGAACCCCGCGAGCCCGCCACGTTGCCGTAGCGCACCACGGCAAAACGCGTTTGTTGTTCACCGGCAATGTTGTTGGCGGCGACGAACAGCTTGTCCGACAGCAGCTTGGTTGCGCCGTACAGGTTGATCGGGCTGGCCGCCTTGTCGGTGGACAGCGCCACAACCTTTTTCACGCCGTTGTCGATGGCGGCGGCGATGATGTTCTCCGCGCCATTGACGTTGGTGCGGATGCACTCGGTGGGGTTGTACTCCGCCGCCGGCACCTGCTTGAGCGCCGCCGCGTGCACCACGTAGTCGATGCCGCGCATGGCCTGCCGCAGACGGTCGGCGTCGCGCACGTCACCAAGGAAGTAACGCATGCACGGCGCGTTGAACGTCTGCTGCATTTCGTACTGCTTGAGCTCATCGCGGGAGAACACCACCACGCGCTTGGGCTGGTATTGCTCAAGCAGACGGGCGATGAACTTGCGCCCGAACGAGCCGGTGCCGCCGGAGATGAAGATCGATTTACCGTTGAACATATTTTGTATTCCGTTCCTTGGGCGCGGCTCAGGCGAGTAACTGCGACCAGTCCAGCGACGTACTGTCGTTCAGACCATACCCTTTGCCGCTCAAGCTCAGGTTGGCGTTGTACGCCTGATCCTGAGCGAACGCGGCGGCCCATTTTTCCTGTAGCGCGGCCAGTGCCCGGGGTGCCTGGGCAATCGCGCCTTGATGCAGGACCTGCACCGATGGCGTCCATACCGTGAGGTAACCGGCCTGAGCTGCTTTCAGACACAGATCGACATCGTTGAAAGCGTCGCCGAATGTGCTGTCGTCCAGACCACCCAGCGCTTCAAACAGTTCTTTGCGCACCATCAGGCACACGTTCGATACCGCTGAGCAGTTCTGCTCCACCGACAACCGGTACAGATAGCCGTCGGCATCATGTTTTTCACCGACGAACGCCGACCCCACCCCGCCATGCATACCGAGGATCAGCCCGGCCTGGCTGACTTTGCCATCGCGATCAACCAGCTTCGGCCCGACCACGCCGATTTCCGGACGCAGGGCATGGTTGAGCAGCGAGTCCAGCCAGTTCGGGTTGACCACTTCCGCGTCGGCCGCGAGCAATACCAGATACTCGCCCTGCGCCTGGCGGCTGGCAGCGTTGAGCAATGCCGGTACGCTCAGCGATTGCTCGGCACGCAGCACCTGGACTTTCGGATGCTGGTAAGTACCCAGCCAGTCATTGACCTGGGCCGACTGCGTGGCCGTGGTGGCGATCAGGATCTCGTAATGCTGATAACGGGTGCGCAGCTGCACCCCTTCGAGACAGCGTTGCAAGGCTGGCAGGTCATCGCCGGCCGGAATCACGATCGATACCAGCGGACGATCACTGTGGTGGTAATCGATCTGATAAATGCCCGGCACCGCCGAGGTGACCTTGGCCTTGTAGCCGCGATTGCCCAGGTGGCGCAACAGCGCCAGACGCTCATGCGCGTTTTCTTCCAGCGACGCGGCTTCGGTGATCAGCAGCGGTTCGTCGAGGTGGGCCAGGCTGTTCAAACCGTGCTCTTCGATGATGCGCAGCAGCACGTCAAATTCCAGTGCCTTGTTGAAATCGGCGCGGTAGCCACCCACCTCGACCAACGTGTCACGGCGCACCAGCCAGTGCCGTGCCATCAGCCCCGGCAGGCTCAAGAGCAGATCGAGGTTGAAGCCGGGACGGAACACATCCACCAGCGCGCCCTTCTCCCCGCGCTGGATCTCGTCGGTGGAAACGGCACGGCAATCGCCCGCGGACATCAACTCCAGACTGGCGCGCAACAAACCACTGGCGGTGAACTCATCGCCCGCCTCAGCCAGCAGCACCCAGTCGCACGGCGACTGACTGGCACTCTGATTGAGTTTGTCGACCAGGTTGGCCGGCGTAACCCGGACAAAGTGCAAAGTGTTCTGCGCCGTGGTAGCCGCCGGTGCTTCGCCAGTGGTGAACACGACAATTCTGAAAGCCTTGCATTGACCTTCAAGCAAGCTGTCGAGGCTGACCTGCAACTTGTCGATGTCGTTGTCCAGATCCAGCAGGAAAATGCCGAACTGCGGGCCACCGCCGTTGACCGACAGGTGCTCGGCAATCGATGCCAACTGAGCGCCATCGGCCTGACGCGAATCCAGCCACTTGAGCAGTCGACCCGACTGCGTCTGGTCGAATACCTGATGATGGTCTTCCACCGTCAACGCATCGAGACGAGCATTCCAGTCGCGCATGTTCTGCGCTTCTTCGTCCTCGCCGGCCAGTTCCAGCTGTTGCGCCAGACGCTTGACCACGGTGCGGTTGAACGCATTCAGGTCGTGCGCCTGCCACAAACGATCCAGAACACTTTCCGGGGTATCGTTGTTGCGCGCCTGCAGCAAGTGCGCCTGACGGGTCCACACACCCTCCAGGTCCCGCAGTTGAATGCGCCCGGCGGGCATGGCGTGCAGCATGAATTCGAACTGTTCGAGACGATCAAAAAATGGCTGGTTGTAGAACGGCATCTCGACGTACTGCAAAGGCCCGAACCGCCGATCAGGCCTCTTGAGCGACTGATTCCAGGTGGACTGGATAATCAGCTCCGCCGTGAGTGCCCTGCCGCTTTGCAGACTGTCGACCATCGCCTCGAAGCTCTGCAGGGCAAACGCCTTGCCCTGTTGCGCATCAAGATCCTTGATGCCGGTGGGCAGTGAGGCAAGGAACTCGGCAAAGGCTTCACGCTCGGCGACCGATTTGGCATCAACATAGGTCAGCGAGTGATACACCTCGGTGCTGTGCTCGGAATTGCCATAGTTGATCTCGCGCACCACATAGGGCATCGGCAGAATCCGCGCCTTGGCACTCGCCAGCAGGAAGTACACGTGGCCGATTTCCTGCCACTGGAAATTGGTCCCCGCCGGCAATGCCGAGTGCCAGGTTTTCATCAGATCAGTACGGGTCACCGCATAGAACGGCGGGATGTACTGACTCATGTAGTCGATAACCCGATCCTGAGCCCGCTCGGACGCATAGTCTTCCTGGACTTTCTTGTCGCGGCGGTAATAGCTCACTCCACCCGACAGCGTCAGGTACATCAGGCAATAGCGTGGCACATGCCATAGTCCGGATTCGCCTTAAGGAAACCGACGGACTCGGCCAGCGAATCATGCAGGATGAAATCGTCGTCAGCCGCCAGCACCATGTACGGCGTGGTCAGTCGCTCTACACCGTACGCCAGTTTGGCCTGCATGCCCCAGTAGGCGAACTGCGGCACGTGATGGTAATCGACGGCGGAAAAGTCCCCTTCCGGCCGCTCGGGTGTGGAGTCGAGCACCATGATCCGGCAGGGCAAGCTGCTGTAATACTTCACCGCCCGACGCAGGAACGCCGGCCGATTGTGAGTAATCAGCACCACGGTCAACAGCTCGTTGAGCGGTAGCGCCAGTTCAGAACTGTACTTGCCTTGCATAACTTCTCTCCACAACCGGCGACTCGCCGAGATAACGCTTTGGTGATGTTGCGAATTAACGAACGCGACGCAGATAGCCGTCCGGCGCCACGGTGATCAGCAGCTTGTTTTGCAGTTGCTGGTCGATTTCGAAGTCCTGGTTTTCTTCCAGGTATTTCCACACCGCGGTTTTCGGGTTGTCGCCCGGGCCCCATGGGCGATCCGGGAAGAAATCGGCCGGCATGTCTTCAACCACGGTGTCCATCACCACGCAGTAGCTGTCGACCGAGACCAGCGGCGCATACAGGCGCAGCTCTTCGAGCACGTGGTCGTGGGTGTGGTTGGAGTCGAGCACCAGAATGACCTTCTTGCCCTTGGCCGCAGCCTGCACCTGAGCAGCGATGGCCGGGTCGATGCTCGAGCCTTCGATCATCTTGATGCGCTTGGCCATCGGGTGGCTTTCGATCGCTTCACGGTTGTGCGGGCGGATGTCGAGGTCGATGCCCAGCACTTCGCCGTGACCTTGCAGCTCCAGCAGAGAGGCGTAATAGATGATCGAACCGCCGTGGGCGATGCCGCACTCGATGACCAGATCCGGCTTGACCTGCCAGATGATCTCCTGCATTGCCATCATGTCCTGCGGCAGCTGGATGATCGGGCGGCCCATCCACGAGAAGTGATAGCTGTACTTGTGTTTGGCCGATTCGTTGAAGAAATCACGGGCCAGGCCAGTCAGTTTCTGGTCGTCACCCTGCTGGGCGATCTGTTCCCGGCACTCGGCTTCGAAGGCTTTGTTGATACTGTTGTCGGTCATTTTCAAAATCTCAAGGGTCACTGGAACGAAGCGCTGTCAACGGCGTGATAGACGTAACGTCCACCGGTCATCCGCTTGATTTCTTCGAGGTAATTGGAGTTCATCACAAACAGGTTGGCGCCTTCGGGCAAGGCGTCCATGGCCTCTTGCGGCGAGGACACCCGCGCGCCGCTCAGTGGCAGATAACGTCCCTGCTTGGCGGGGTTGATATCCACCACGCGATCCACCGCGACACCCGCGCGCTGCAGGAACAGCGAATAGATCACGCCTTTGGACGACGCGCCCCAGATCGCCGAACCCTGTTCAGGTGCGGACTGGATGATCTGCACTGCACGCTCAAGGCTCGCCGTGAAACCGTCCGGCAGCGTCAGGCGTGGCACCGGTTGTTCCGGGGTCAGGCGCAACGTCGAAAGGTCGGCGACGATGTACAGGTACTGGCCGCCAAACAGGTGGCCGGCCTCGTGCACGGTGCCGAACATCCGGCGCAGGTCATCGAGGCGGAAATAATTGACGTGCTCGTAGAACAGGTCGAACCACGCTTTGTGCTCGAGGATCCAGTCGAAGCACGGCACTTCGATGTAGATCTGCCCGCCTTGGTTGGCTTCGGCGATCACCGACAGGAAGCTGACCGGGTCTTCGATGTGTTCCAGCACATGACGCAGCACGATGGCGTCCGCGGCCAGGCCGAGACCTCGGGTGAACGGCGCCTTGATTACGTCGGCGTTTTCGCCTTCGTAGGCCGGATCAATCCCGGTGATCGAATAACCGAGGCCCTTGAGCAGCTCAAGAAAGTAGCCCTTGCCGCAGCCGACTTCGATCAGCTCCCGGCCCTTGAAGTGTTTGGCGATGATGCCTTCGACGTCGCTCAGGTGCTTCTGGAACTGGCCCGAATGGGCCTGTTCGTTCTGATAGTCGGCGTCATAGCTGAGCTTGTCGGCATCGAACGCGGCGTTGAAGATCAGGCCGCTGCGCTCATCCTGCACCAGCAACATGTCGGCGCTGGCCGACGCCTTTGCCGATTCAGGGTCGGCAAAGGTGCGGTTCTGCAACACCGGCAGGTCGGTGACCCGATACAACTCGTGCCTCATTGCGGCTCTCCCAGTAGCTGTTGCAAACGCTCGGTCACGGCCCAGAACGCCATCGGTTCATGGCTCGGATAGGGGTAATGGCCGAGGTTCAGATTCAGTGCCGCACCGCGCTCGCGCAGACGTTGTTCAACCAGTGCGCGCACCGATACCGGCTGGCCGCTGGCGCAATTGATCACGCCATTGAAATCACGTTGGTGCAGGATCGCGGCGAGGTAATCAGCAGCGCTGGCGATCGGCAAAAAGTCCCGCAGCTGCTCGCCGCCAGACATGTTGAATGACGCGTCGCCGCTATCGATCGCCCGATCCAGCGCTGCCAGCAGACTGTTGGGGTTCTGCCCTTCGCCATGCAAATAGAACAGGCGCGCCCACTGCAAAGTGAACGGATGTTCTTGCGCAAGGTTCTGCAAAAACAGGTGCAAGGTGTGCTTGGCCAACCCGTAAGGATTGCTCGGCTGCGGCTCGACGCTTTCGCTGAGCGGGCCGCTTTGCATGCCGTACTCGAAGCAGGTGCCGGTCACCAGCACTTGCTTCACACCCGCTTCGACCGCGCCTTTGATAAAGCGGTAGTCGGCCATCAGGTTGTGCTCGAAATGGAACAGCGCCCGATAGTTCGGCAACCCCGGCCAGGCCAGGTGCGCGAGGACGTCAATACCGTCGGTGAGCGCCGCCATGTCGAGATCCGACGCGTGAATATCCGCCGCGACGAATTCGACGTCGCTGATCCACGGCATGCTCGCAGCCGTATCTGTATTGCGCGCCACCGCGCGCACGGCGCAGCCACGCGCCAGCAACGCCGCGACCAGATGCCGACCGACGAAGCCCGTGGCCCCGGTGACCAGGACTTTCACAGGACTTTCATCTCAGGCACGGCGATCACGAAGCGCCCGTCCCACTGACGCACCTGCGCCAGTTGCTGACTGACTTCGTGCAGCAGGTTCCACGGCAACACCAGCACGTAGTCCGGTTTTTCGCTGTCGATCTGCGTCGGCGCGACAATTGGAATACGACTGCCCGGCAAAAACTTGCCCTGCTTGTGCGGGTTGGCATCGGCCACCCACGCCAGCAGATCCGGTTTGACCCCGGCGTAGTTGAGCAAGGTGTTGCCCTTGGCTGCCGCGCCATAACCGACCACACGCTTGCCCTCGGCCTTGGCCTGCAACAGGAAGCGCAGCAGTTCATGTTTGATGCGTTCGGCAGCCGGCGCGAGGGTCGCGTAGTACTCAGGGGTTTTCACCCCGGCATCCAGTTCGGCCTGCAACTGTTGCTGCACCGCTGGCTGCACCGCACGACGCTCACCGCCCTGGCGCTGCACGAACACCCGCAGCGAACCGCCGTGGGTGCTCAACTGACTGACGTCGAACACTTCCAGACCATTGCGCTCGCACAAAAGTCTGCACCGCGGTCAGCGACAGGTAGGAATAGTGTTCGTGGTACAGCGTGTCGAACTGCGCGCCGGCCATCAGCGTCAGCAGTTGCGGAAATTCGAAGGTAGCGACGCCGGTCGGCTTGAGCAGCGTGGCAAAACCACCGAGGAAATCATTGATGTCCGGCACATGCGCGAGCACGTTGTTGGCGGCCATCAGGTCGGCGCCCCAGCCTTCGCTGTGCAGTTGCGCAGCGCTGTCGCGACCGAAGAACACTTCACGAATCTGCAGGCCCTTTTCCCGCGCCGCTTGCGCGGTGCTGCGGGTCGGCTCGACACCCAGGCACGGGATGCCGCGAGCAGCGACGTACTGCAGCAGATAACCATCGTTGGCGGCGACTTCCACTACGCGGCTTTCGGCGTTCAGGCTAAAGCGCTCGACCATCTCGGCGACATAGCATTCGGCATGGGCCAGCCAGGTGCTGGAGAACGAACTGAAGTAGGCGTACTCGGCGTCGAAGAGGCTGTCGGCGCGGGTGTAATCCTCGGTCTGCACCAGCCAGCATTGCTGGCACACGGCGACCTTCAGCGGCACCCATTGCTCGGCCTGTTCCAGGCGCTCGGCGTGCACGTAGGCGTTGGACGGTGGCGAGGTGCCGAGGTCGATCAGCGGCAGGCTCAGCGGTGCGGCGCACCCACGGCAGTTCATAGACGCACTCCGGCAAAGTGTTGATCAAGCGCGGGATGGCTGGAATCCCGCGCTGACAAATTATTGACAGGCAACGGCCAGGCAATCGCCAGCCGTGGATCGTTCACCGACAAGCCGCCCTCATGCTCCGGCGCGTAATCGGCGCTGTGCAGGTAAAGCAGTTCGGCGTCATCGGTCAGGGTCTGGAAACCGTGGGCGAAGCCGGCCGGGATCAACAGGCTGCGACCATCGCCAGCCTTGAGGTGCTCGGCGTGCCAGTGCAGAAAGGTCTCGGAATCCGGACGCAGATCCACCGCCACGTCCCACACTTCACCGCGCAGGCAGGTGATCAGCTTGGCTTCCGGCGCATTGGCATTCTGGTAATGCAGACCGCGCACGCTGCCCTTTTTCACGGGTGCAGGAATGGTTGATCTGGCGGATATGAAATTCGCGGCCGAACGCGCTCAGGCTGCCTTCGCAGAACAGCCGGGCGAAATGCCCGCGCTGATCTTCGAAGCGTTTGTGCTGGACGCTGAACAGCCCGGCCAGCGGCAACGGTTTCAAGGAAAACTCGCTCACAGCGCGCCTCGGTACAGGTTCAGTTGGCCGAGAGTGACGTTGCGCATGTCATCGCCGTTCTGCCACGCCAGGTGCCAGTCGAGGGTCTGCGTCAGGCATTGCTGCAAGGTCCAGCGTGGCTGCCAGCCGAGTACCTGACGGGCGCGACTGCTGTCCAGACGCAACAGACCGGCCTCGTGCAATTCGCTTTTCTCAATGCGCAAACCGCGTGCCTGTGGCCAGCGACTGGCGAGCAGTTCGACCACTTCGCCGACGCTGCACATGTCCACCTCGCCCGGGCCGAAGTTCCACGCCCCGGCGTATTCCGGGCCTTGTTCGTAGAGGCCGGCAGCCAGTTGCAGGTAACCGGCCAGCGGTTCCAGCGCGTGTTGCCACGGGCGCACGGCTTGCGGGTAACGCAAGGTCACCGGCTCGTCGGCAGTCCAGGCCTTGAGCACGTCGGGAATCAACCGCTCAGGGGCGAAGTCACCGCCACCCAAGACGTTGCCGGCGCGCGCGGTGGCCAAGGCCAGACCGTGTTCAGCGTACTTGTCGGCCGGGAAAAACGACGCGGCGTAAGACTGCGCCAACAGTTCGCAGCAAGCCTTGCTGCTGCTGTAGGGATCGTGGCCGCCGAGGGCTTCGTCCTCGCGGTACGGCCACAGCCATTCCTTGTTGGCGTAGACCTTGTCGGTCGTCACCAGCACGCAGGCGCGCACGCAACCGACCTGACGAATCGCTTCGAGCAGGTTCAGCGTGCCCATGACGTTGCTGGAATAAGTGCCCAGCGGGTCGCGATAGCCTTCACGCACCAGTGGCTGCGCAGCCAGGTGCAGAACGATCTCCGGCTCGGTGTCGGCAATGATCTCCAGCAACGCGCCGAGATCGCGCAGATCACCGCGTTGATCGTTGATCCCTTCGTGAACCCGCGCCAGTTCATACAGGCTCGGTTCGGTCGACGGATCCAGCGAAAAACCGCTGACTTGCGCGCCGAGGCTTTGCAGCCACAGGGTCAGCCAACTGCCCTTGAAACCGGTGTGACCGGTGACCAGTACGCGCTTGCCGCGCCAGAAATCCGCACTCAGGCCCATTGCTTCCATGGGGCCTCCCCGCTCTGCCACAGCGCTTCGAGGTGGTTCTTGTCGCGCAGGGTGTCCATCGGATGCCAGAAGCCTTCGTGTTCGAAGGCGTTGAGCTGTTCATCCTCTGCCAGACGCGCCAGCGGCTCGGCCTCCCAGGTGGTTTCATCGCCAGCGATGTAGGACAGGACTTTGGGTGACAGCACGAAGAAGCCGCCGTTGATCCAGCCACCGTCGCCGCGCGGTTTCTCGGTGAAACCCAGCACCTGATCGCCCTGCCGCTCGAGGGCGCCGTAACGTCCCGGCGGCTGCACCGCGGTGACGGTTGCCAGGCGACCGTGGGCTTTGTGGTAATCGACGAGTTGAGCAATGTTGATGTCGGAAACACCGTCGCCGTAGGTGAAGCAGAACGCCTCTTCATCCTTGAGGTAACGCCCGGCACGCAGCAGACGGCCACCGGTCATGGTTTCCTCGCCGGTGTCGATCAGGGTGACGCTCCACGGCTCGCTGTAGTTCTGGTGCACGTCCATGCGGTTGTTGCGCATGTCGAACGTGACGTCGGAGGTGTGCAGGAAGTAGTTGGCGAAGAAGTCTTTGATCGCATAGCCCTTGTAGCCCAGGCAGATCACGAAGTCGTGAATTCCGTGAGCGGAATACTGCTTCATGATGTGCCAGAGAATTGGCTTGCCGCCGATCTCGATCATGGGCTTGGGCTTGAGGTGCGACTCTTCACTGATGCGCGTGCCGAGGCCACCCGCCAAAATAACTGCCTTCATCGTCTCCCCTCTCGTTCGTCACCGGGCTGCGCATGGCTTGGTTGAGCGATGCGGGCCGTCTGGCTAACCCTTTTGCCGCCTGCGGCGCCGCTGCGATGACCGCGAGCGCTCGTTTTATGGCGATTTGAGGGGGACTTGCAGGAAACGCGCCAGCTCCGCGAGCGCTGCGTCGGGTGCGCCGTAAGGCATGAAAAAAGGGATGAATCCAGCAGCGGATTCATCCCTTTCATTGCGTTGCATCAACAGATCGAGTGATCAGCCGAACATGGCGAACCCATCAACCGTCGCCGGCAGGTCGTAGACCTGGCCGTCGGCAGTCTGCAGGTGCTCGATGTTGTTGAACCCGGCGTACCATCCCGCCAGTTTCACGCCGTTGTCCGGCACACCGGCGCTGCCGTCGTTGGCACCATGCAGATAGGCGTCGTCACCGATGCGGGTGACGTTCAACTGGCTGATATTGGCGATGGTGTTCAGGATCAGGGTGTCGTTGAGATCCCAGCCCTCGTCCTGAATCGATACCAGCCCGGTGCTGTTCACAATGTAGGTATCGTCACCCATACCGCCCAGTGCGGTGCCGCCAGTACCGGACTGCCCCTGAAGATTGAGGTTCAGCACGTCGTTGCCACTGCCACCTGACAACAGATAACTGTTGCCGGTGCCGGTGAGCACGTCAAAACCGTCATCACCAAAGGCACTGCCGTTGTGGACCGTGATGGTGTCACTGCCTTGTCCACCGTCCGCCACAGTGCCCAGGTCATTCGCAGCACTAACGATGACGTCATCGCCGTTGCCGCCGAACAATTTGTCAGCCTGCGCCGCGTCGCCGTCGAGACCGGACTTCAGCCCGCCATAGAGATGATCGTTGCCATCGTTGCCGTTCAGGGTATCGTCACCACTGCTGCCTTCCAGAATCGTATCTTCCCTGTTGGCACCCAGCTCATCGTTAAAATGACTGCCACGCAAGCCTTCGACATCGTAATGCGTGTCACCGTCAGCCGTGCCGTTCTGGCCGATTCTCCACAGCGTGGCCACCACACCCGTGTCGCTGTCCTCATAGCTGACGATGTCCGTTCCCGCGCCGCCCACGAAGACATCCCGTCCAGCGCCACCGTAGAACAGGTCATCGCCGCTGCCGCCGAAGATGTAGTTGTCGGAATCATTGCCATAACCGGTGAAATCGGCTGTACCGGTGTAGGTCATTTTCTCGATGAACGGGTCCATCTTCATGACCGACAGGCTGGTGTACAGCTCGTCAAACCCCATGCCTGATTCTGTCTCGACGATGGTCACACCCTCGCTGTTGATCGTGTAGACGTCGCTGCCCCAGCCACCTTCGAAGGTCACGCCGCCCGAGTTGGCAGTGAAGTGATCGTCCAGGTTAGTCCCGACAACCTTTTCCACATTGATCAAGGTGTCGCCCTCGGCGTAACCGCCGGAACCGAAGCCCTTGCCATCACGAAACTCGATGCTGACCGCATCGTTGGAACGGCTGTAATCGACGGCGTCAAAGCCATCGGCACCGTCCATGACCATTGCGCTTGCGCCGGCAAAGATCACATCGTTGAAATTCGAACCCTGCACGGCCTCGATGCTCGAGTAGGTATCGCCGAATGCAATACCAGTGGCGCCCCAAATGCTCGAGAGCTCGATACTGACGCCTTCAAGGCTGTCGGTGTAGCTGACGGTGTCGAAGCCCTCGCCGCCAATGAACTGATCGCCGCCGTCGCCACCCCACAGCCAGTCATTACCGGCGCCGGCAATGATCACGTTGTGCTCGGCATTGCCGTAGCCCTTGAAGTCGCCGGTTCCGGTGAAGGTCATTTTGTCGAGGAACGGGTCCATCTTCTGGATGTTAACGCTGGTGCGCAACTCGTCGTAGCCGCCGCGCTCGTCTTCGATGATCGTCACGCCCTCACTGCCGATGATGTAAACGTCATCCCCGCCACTGCCTTCCAGCGTGACGCCGGAAACCGAACTGGCAAGGGTGTCATCGAGGAAGCTGCCGACCACTTTTTCGATGGCAACCAGCGTGTCAATGGAACCATCTGCCTTCGTGACGCTGGCAAGCCCTTGGCGGATATCGACGCTGACGCCCGAAGACATGATTCGATAATCCACAGAATCAAAACCCTCGCCACCATCCAACAGATCGGCTCCGGCAGTCCCCCAGATCTGATCATCCGATTCCAGTCCGAAGAGCTCGTCGTTGCCTTCACTGCCGCTCATGACATCGGCTTCACTCGTCCCATAAATCACTGCCATTTGCTTCTTCCTTGCATTGTTGTTGAATCCGGAAACCTGCCTCCCGGTAACAAGCCGATCACGCCAGCAGCAACCGTCCGAGGTCAGCGAATAGAGAAGTATCGACAGGAAAAGCGCTATGCTTGAGGCTCTGCGGTAAAAAAGTGTCGATACTGATACAAACAGGATATTGAAGACGCAAAAAAGGCGACTCGAAAGTCGCCTTTTTCAGCAGTGCCGGTCAATCCGCCAGCCAGCCGTTTTCCCAATAGCGCAGGTTGTCGCCCCGCAGTACGTAGTCGCGCAATACGATTTCTCGCAGTTCATCGCCCATGCGATAGCTCGCATCGGGATCGGCCAGGTGCATGCGGATCGCCTGCAGCCATTCATCGGTGCTGTTGGTCTTGACCCGGGTGCACGGCAGGTAGCCGCGATAGGCCTCGGTATCGGTGCAGATCACCGGGTAACCGCAGGCGCCGTACTCCAGCAGACGCAGGTTGCTCTTGCAGTCGTTGAAGATGTGGAATTCCAGTGGTGCCAGCGCCAGATCGAGATTCAGGCTTGCCAGTTTGGCCGGGTACACTTCCAACGGGATTACCCCGTGGAATTCATGCATGTACGGACGCAGATCATCCGGGCACATGCCGAAGAACACCCAGTCGACTTCATTGGCCAGCTCACGCACGACATCGGCGATCACCGCCAGGTCGCCGTGGTGACTGGTCCCCCCGCCCCAGCCGACCCGTGGTTTTTTCGACGTGCGGCGCTGGCTGCGCAAGTCAGTCCACAAGTTGCGCGCGAGCATATTGGGGACGACGCGAATATCGTGGTGCATGTCCGACAACGCATTGGCCAGTGGCTGGGTCGATACCACCACGCGATCACACAGGTTGATCGCACTGCGCACCATCCGCGCCATTTCCTGTTTATTGGGCATGTTGCGAATATGCGCATTGCGATGGGGAACGTCGATCACATAATCATCGAGTTCAAAAATGCGCCGGGCGTGGCAGAACTTCTTCAGCGGCGGAATTTCATCGATGGCACTTTGCGAATAACGCCCTTGCAGAACAATCACGTCCGGGGACTGACGCTCGATATCAATGATCGACGGCAGGCCATAGCAAATCCGCCCTTCAGCGCGGTTGGCCGCTTCCAGTTCAATCAGCGGCTGGCTCATGCGGTAGTGACCGATGGCCGAGGCGTTGATCGGCACGGCAAGCACGTTCGGCAACTGCGCCCGGGAAAATGCACTCCAGCCCGTACGCAGGCCCGGCTCCAGACTGAAGCTCGTCGCACCGACACCCTGCAACGACAAATTGACGTTGAAGGCCGGATCACGGGCAATGCGCGGCAACCAGCGCTGATAGAAGGTTTCCTGCTCCTGAAGCTGCAGTTGCTCCTCTTCTGCCGTCGCCTGGACACTGGGGCGTGCGCCCAGCGCCAGCAAGGCATAAGGAGTCCACACCACCAGATATCCTTCCTGACCAATCCGCAGGCACAGATCCACGACATTCAGCGCCTGTTTCAGCGCTTGCTCATCAAGACCGGCGACAGACTCGTAAACCGCCTTGCGCACCATCAGGCAATCGCCACCGACGGCACTCAGGTCATGGACCGCTTGCAGCCGGAACATGTAACCATCCGAATGCAACGACTGACCATAGAACGGCAAACCCACTGCACCTTGCAGACCAAGTATCAGACCCGCGTGCAGCACGCACCCATCAGGATTGAACAGCTTGGCGCCGACCACGCCGACTTCCGGGCGCTGCGCATGATTGAGCAGTTCGTCGAGCCAGTCGGCCTGGGTAATTACCGCAAACGAATTGAGCAGCAGCACGTATTCACCACGCGCCTGCCCTACCGCAAAATTATGCAGCGCCGCCGCGTTGCCCTGCTGCGGGTAGTTCAGGACACGAATCCGCTCGCCGCCCAGCTGCGCCATGCCGTCCAGCCAGGCCCGCGCCTCGTGGCTTTCACTGCCGTTGTCGACCAGCAACAACTCGTACTCGGAGTAAGCGGTCTTCTCCAACAGCGTCTCGACGCAGCGCTGCAAGGCAGCCGTCTGATCCTTGGTCACAATAATGATCGACACCAGCGGACGCCGGACATGGTGATAGTCGACACGATTGAGCAGCTCGGAACTGCCACGGCGGATCTCATGGGCAATCCCCAAGCGCTGCAGATGGGCCTCGAGTACACGCGGATTTTGCTCGATGACCGCCGGAGCGGCGAGCCAGGCGGACAGATCGAATGGCGATTGCAGCAGAACTTCGGCGACATGTCCGACCACCTGCGTACCGTCACTTTCGACCATGCGCCACAGCACGTCGTGGGGGGCCAACTCGGCAAACGTCGCCGCGAACCCGCCCAGCGCCAGAAAGCGTTCGCGCTTGAACGCCAGCGCGCGACCGACGTACGGGTAACTGCGCAGCAGGTCGAGGTTGAAATCCGGCTTGAACGCAGGCTCCGCCGATTCGCCGTTGCGCAGGCTGCCTTCATCGCTGTACAGACACGTCAGCGCCGCAGAATGGGCGATGCGCTCGGCCATGATCAACAACGCCGGCACCACCGGACGATCGCCGGCCTGCAACAGGTAGAACCAGTCGGCCCCTTCCAGTTGCGGCAACAACGCATTGATCTGCTCCAGTCCGTCGTCCTGCAACGGCATGCGGAACACTCGACCATCGAGCTCGGCCTCGGAACAGGCAGTGGACAGCACCAGAATCAGTTCCGGCAGATAATCCTGTGCGGCAAGCGCCTCCAGCGTGCGCTCGACGCCGTCGCGACTGCCGTCGCGATCGATGACGATCGGTACGATGCGCGGCTGATGCGACCAGCCAGCCAGGGTCTCCGGCAGCAACTTGCGCTGCCCCTCGGTGAGCACCCGGCACTCCAGCCATTGCGCGTAAAGCTCGGCAAAACTCCAGCTGTCGATGCCGACACACCACTCCTGCCGACTCTGCTTGGTACCCAGGGTGCGGCTCAGGGGCAACTCCTCCCAGACCCGTGGCGCCTCATCAACCTTGGTCAGTGGGATGTAGCGAACCCAGCCCGGGGCAGGCGCAGATTCGCCGCTGCGCGCCTTGAGCATTTGCAGAATCCACTCGCGCTCGACTTCAACCGCATCTTTCATCGACTGCTGGGCGCTCAGGCGCTCCGGGTACAGACGCTCGGCACTGAGCACATTGTTGGACACCGCCACATTGCCGCGCCGCATCAGACAGACGAACAGCGCGAAATCCAGGGTTGCCACAAAACAGTGGCCTTCCTGAGTCAACGCCGGCAGCAACTCGACAAGATCTTCCCGGCGGAACAGCGCATTGGTGAACCCACCCAGCACATTGACCGGAAATTTTTCAAAGATGCCCAGCAGGTCGTCACCCTTGAACAAGCCACTGAGCGGAGACAGCGAAGTGTTTTCCAGACGCGCCGGAAGAATGATGTCGTCAGCGTCCCAGAACAGACGCTGAGCCAGCACCAGTCGGACTTCCTCACGCACCATTTCCTGCGCTTGCTGTTCAACACAGGCGGCGTAGAGATGGTCGTCGTCGCACAGAAATTTGACCAATTGGCCCTGCGCCTGTTCCAGGCAGGCCTTGAGATTGCCGACCATGCCCAGGGTGCGCGGATTGCGTACGTAACGCACGGCGACGCCGGACTGCTCGACTACCGCCGCAACGATGGCTTCAATCTCGCGGCCGCGGCTGTCGTCGCAAACGATGATTTCGAGTTGGCCATAAGTCTGGCTCACCGCACTGTTCAACGTCCGCTCGAAGAAGCGCGGATTGAAGGCGGGAATGACCAGACTGACGAGAGGAAGTGAATTCACGGCGGGCTCACAGGCGGTACGAGCCCGCTCGGTAAAGCGAGCCCATGAAACCGCAAAAAAACATTAACTGAGGGACGAGACAAACGGGCACCGAGGCGCCCGTCCAACGTCAGATCTTGTTGAACAGACCCAACTGACTGATCTTGCTGAACGCCAGTTGCGAGGCTTGCAGCATGGTCTGTTGCAACGTCAGGCGGGTCATCACCTCGGCCGGATCCGAATCACGGATCGAACCCTGAGTCGTGGTGTTGGCCTGGATCAGGCTCTGGTTGGTGGTGTCCTGGTCATCCAGCGACTGACCGCGCGCACCGATCGAGGTCACGGCGGCGCCAATCTGGTTGGAGGCGCTGTCGATGTTGCTCAACGCCGACTCCATGGCCCCCTGGAATTGCTGTTTGACCACCGGATCACCGTCGACCGGCAGGTTCAGCGCCGTGACCATCTGGCCCAGGGTGTCGAGCACGTTCTGGGTCTGGTGGTTGTTGGACTGGATCGAGAACTGATCGCCCGCGCCCGGCGTACCGCCAATGGCGAAGGTCACACCGGCGGCCGTGGCGTTACCGCCGACCATGGTGCCCGACGACACCGGCTTGCTGTCGGCGGTAACAGGTGCCGCGTACAGGTCGAAATCGGTGGCGCTGGTGAACTTCAGCACTGCCCCGCCGCCCGACGGGAAGGCTGCGCTGTAGGCTGCCTGGTTGGTGACGCTGGAGCCGGTGATGACGGCAGTCGACGGGTTGCCCGGGCTGCGCGCGGTGGTGAACGAGTCAGGCGTGGCCGACAGTTGGAAGCTGTGACCGGCGATTACCGCGTCCGGGTTGGTGTCACCGGCCTTGAGGTTGATGTTCAACTTCATGTCGACGCCACGGAAGCTGACCGTCTGGTTGGCACCATTGCTGTTGCTGATCAGGCCGTTCTGGCTGGCCTCGGACGTCACGTCGTTGCCCAGGGCATCGGTGATTTTCAACTGCGTGCTGCTGATGAAATCCACGGTGTATGGCTGGCCCGCCGTGAACTTGGCGTTGTAGGTCGCCGCGGTGCCAACCGTACCGTTGGACAGCACCACACGACCGTCATCCACCGCCGGAGCGGTCATGTTGGTCTGCGTACGGCTGGTGTTGATGGTCTGCTGGAACGCATCCCAACCGGTGGTGTTGGTCGCGACCGACATACCGTCACCAATGCCCAGGTTGATCTGGGTCTGGTCACCGTTGTAGGTGTAGGTGCCGTCGACGTTTTGCGAGTACGGCGCGGTATCGGTCTTGGAACCGGAGAACAGATAGTTGCCGTTGGCATCCTTGGAGTTCATCAGGCCCAGCACTTGTTGCTGGATCTGGCTCAGTTCTGCCGCATAGGCCTTGCGGTTGTCGTCGGTGGCGATACCGTTGTTGGCCGCCAGGCCGATTTCCTTGGCGCGCTGCAAAGCTGTAGTGATGGAGTTCAGAGTGGACTCCTGCACGGTCAGCGCACTCTTGGTGGTGTCGATGTTGCCCTGATACTGGTCGAGCATCGCACTTTGCTGACCCAGCTTGAGCAGACGACCGGCGCCGATCGGATCGTCGGCAGCGGTGTTGATGCGCTGCAGGCTGCTCGCTTCGTTGGCGGTCGCGACCGTCTTGCTGTAGTTGCGCTGATATTGAGCAGCTTGCGTCGCGTAATACTGGGCGGTGGAAATGCGCATGAATTACGACTCCTTAAAGACTGTTGATCAGCGTGGCGAAAGTTTCCTGCGCAGCTTTGATGATCTGCGAAGACGCTGTGTAGTACTGCTGATACTTGACCAGGTTACCGGTCTCTTCATCGAGGTTGACCTGGGACAGCGAATCACGCGCGCCCTTGGCCTGATCGAGGATCACCGAGGTGGCGTCGTTGTCGGACTTGCTCTGCGCAGCCTTGGTACCGACGTTGGTCACCAGTTTGTTGTAGGCGTCGGTCAGGCTGATGCCTTTGCTGCCGCTGCCGGTGTCCACGGTCTGTTTGGTCTGCAGGCCAACCAGTGCCTGGGCGTTGCGGTTGTCCGAAGAGGCCGCGCCGGTCAGGTTGATGGTGAAGGTTTCGCCGGATTTTGGTGTCGCCCCCACGGTGGTCTGCACAGTGAAAGTCTTCTGCACGTTCGGCGTGACCGTGGTGTCCATCACCGGAGCACCGGAGGAGTCGACCATGCCGACCTTGAGGTTCAAGGTGTTGGCCTGCCCCGGCACGATGGTGCCCGAACCGATGGTGTTGCCCTTGGCGTCGACCATGTTGTACGACTGGCTGCCACTGGCGACCGCACCGAACACCAGCTTGACCGGCGTTGAATATTTGAGCGCATTTTGCAACTCGGTCTGCGACGCCGGGTTGTAGATGTCGACGGTGTCGGTCAGCGTCGGCTGGGTGTAGGTACCGGAATTGTTGGCACTGGCCACGCCGGTCAACGGCGCTGCCGCCGCGACTTTCTTCGGATCGGTCAATACGGTCTGAATCGAGCTCGCCGCGTTACGGGTCGGGGTCACCTTGAAGGTGTCGCCCGCGCTCAGGGCGCCGCCGTTGAGGGCCAGGGTGAAACCGTCAATCACAGGTGGCGGCGAGGTCGTGGTGCTGAACGAGCCCATGTCAGTGCCATCGGAGCGCTTGACCGAATAATTGGTGGCGCTGGTGAAGGTCACCTGATAATCGCTGGTGGTCAGCTTGCCGGTGTCCTTGATTGTGACATCGAGGTTGCCAGAGCCGGCGCTGTTGCCAGACTGCGCAATGCTGCGCTGGCTGATCAGCGCGGCACTGTTGATGTTGTTGAAAATCGCTGCACCGAAGTCACCGTTCTTGTCGATGCCCTGGGCTTGCTGGCTGTTGACCTGATCGGCCACCACCAGCGCGACACGACCCAGCTCGTTGAGCGATGGATCGAGCACTTCTTTGCGATAGGTCAGCAGACCACCGATTTCGCCACCGCTCATGGCCGAGGTGATGTCGATGACGCTTGAGCCACGGTCCATTTGAATGGCCATGCGCGTCGGATCGTCCTTGCTCGGCACGGTGCTTAGGGTGTTGGTGGTGTTGCCGATCACCAGCGGTTGGCCGGTGCCGATGTACACATCAAAACTGGTACCCCGTTCAACGACCTGCGCGCCGGTCAGCTCGGAGAGCTGGCGCACGGCTTCGTTACGGCTGTCGAGCAAATCGTTCGGCTGACCGCCGCTGGTGGAAATCTCGCCGATCTTCTGGTTGAGATTGGCAATCGAGGTGGCCAGTTTGTTCACTTGCGACGTCATGTCCGCAAGGTTGCCGTTGATCGTGGTGTTCTGATCGTTCAGCTGTTTGGCCAGGGCATTGAAACGGCTGGTCAGCGCCTGCGCACCGGTCAGCACCGACTGACGGGAGGTGTCGTCCGTGGCCGAGGTCGCCACGCCCTGCATCGAGGTGAAGAACTTCTGCAGCACACCGGTCAGGCCGGTGTTGGTGTCGGACATCGAGGCATCCAGCGCAGTGGCCTGGGCACCGTACGCAGCCGCTTCGCTATTGAGCGAGGTGGCGGTATGCAGCTGGTTTTCGAGGTAAGAGTTGTAGACCCGGCGCACGTCGGCCAGGGTCGTCCCCGTCCCGATGAAGACGTTGCCGAACTGCTGCGAGGACTTGGTGCTCTGCACGGTTTGCTGGCGTGAATAACCGGCGGTGTCGACGTTGGCAATGTTGTTACCTGTGGTCGCGAGAGAGGAAGAACTCGCGGACAACCCCGACATCCCGATATTGAGCAAACTCATGATTCAAACCTTACCGTGTGTTTATAGAGGCGTCGTTGAAACGCCGGCCGCAGCGTAGTTTTCGAAACTGTTCATCTGCTTGGCTATCTGCGAAATCTTCGTCGCGTAGTTCGGGTCGGTCGCGTAACCGGCCTTTTGCAACTCGCGTACAAACTGTTCTGGGTTATCGGCCGACTTCACCACATCTTGATAGCGATTGTTGGTCTGCAGCAAAGTCACCAGATCGTGGAAACTGTCCTTGTACGAGGCATAGGAACGGAACTGCGCCGTCTCCTTGACCATCTGCCCGTTGCGGAACTCGCTGGTGATCGCCCGGGCCGAATCGCCAGTCCAGTTGCTGCTGGCCTTGATGCCGAACAGGTTGTGGCTGCTGCTGCCATCCTGGGCACGCATGACCGATTTGCCCCAGCCGGTTTCCAGTGCGGCTTGTGCCACCAGATAACGCGGATCGACGCCAATACGCGCGGCGGCTTCCTTGGCCATCGGCAGCATGGTGTTGACGAATTCATCGGCGGAGCTGAACGCGCGCTTGGCCGGCGCCAGCGGAATCTGCGCCATCGCCCGGCCGTAAATCTGCATCTGCCCGCCGGACGCCTTGGCGTCTTCGGCACGGGTCAGCCAGTCGCCGTTGTACAGCGGACCGGCGCCGGTGGTGGCCGTCGTCGTAGACCGTTGTGGCAAGGCATTGGTGACGGCCGACGTGGCGGAAGGCACCAGACCGGCGAGCAAACGATCGGCCAGTTTCGGCGGCAGGGCCAGACGACGCTTGTTGATCATGGCCATGTCATTGCTGTGCGAGGCTTCGGTCGTGGCGACACGCCCGGAACGCGACGCCCACAACGGACGCTCGCCATTGAGGCGCGATAACGGCCCGTGGGTGGCGGTCGTGCCGGCGGCAATTGGCGTTTGCACCGCAGCCGCTTTCGCCGCCTCTTGCTTGGCGGCGGATGCGGCCGCCGCCTCACCTGGCGCCAGCGGTTTATTCCTCGACATCTGCTTCATCAGCACGTCGGCCAGACCGATACCCCCGCCCTCACGGGACAGCGAGACCGCCAGTTGCTGGTCGTACATTTCCTGATATTGCTTGGCCGCCGGGGTGTTCATCGGGTTGTCTTTACCCAACGCCTCGGTGGCCGAACGCATCGACTTGAGCATTTCACCAAGGAACAGCGATTCGAATTCCTGCGCCACCTTGCGCATGTTCGCATCGCTGTTCTTGTCGCCGACCTTGAGCTGGTTCAGACGATTGAGGTCGGAGTACGAACCCGAATCGCCCGTGCCCACCAGACTGCCTTTGCGCATATCCATGGTCGCCGTCCTCAGATCACGATCAGGTCGGCTTGCAACGCACCGGCCTGCTTCAGAGCTTCGAGAATGGCCATCAGGTCACCCGGTGCCGCGCCCACCTGGTTCACTGCCCGCACGATCTCGTCGAGGGTAGTGCCCGGGCCGAACTTGAACATCGGCTTGGCTTCCTGCTGGGCGTTGACCCGCGAGCGTGGCACCACGGCCGTCTGCCCATTGGACAACGGACCCGGCTGACTGACGATCGGGTCTTCGGTGATGGTCACGGTCAGGCTGCCGTGGGTCACGGCGGCCGGCGAAACTTTCACGTTCTGACCGATGACGATGGTGCCGGTGCGCGAGTTGATGATGACTTTTGCCACCGCCTGACCCGGGTCGACTTCGAGGTTCTCCAGGATCGACAGATAGTCGACACGCTGGCTCGGGTCGAGCGGCGCCGTCACACGAATCGAGCCACCGTCGATGGCTTGCGCCACGCCAGGGCCGAGCATGTCGTTGATCTTGTCGACGATGCGCTTGGCGGTGGTGAAGTCGGAGCGGTTGAGGTTCAGCGTCAGGCTGTTGCCCTGGTTGAAACCGCTCGGTACCGAACGTTCTACCGAAGCACCGCCCGGAATACGACCGGCCGACGGAACGTTGACGGTGATCTTCGAACCGTCACGCCCTTCGGCATCGAAACCGCCGACCACCAGGTTGCCCTGAGCAATGGCGTAGACGTTGCCGTCGATACCTTTGAGCGGGGTCAGCAACAGGGTGCCGCCGCGCAGGCTCTTGGAGTTACCGATCGAAGACACGGTGATGTCGACCTGCTGACCCGGTTTGGCGAACGCCGGCAGATCGGCACTCACCGACACCGCCGCGACGTTTTTCAACTGCACGTTGCCCGACCCAGGCGGCACCTTGATGCCGAACTGCGAGAGCATGTTGTTGAAGGTCTGCAGGGTGAACGGGGTTTGCGTCGTCTGGTCGCCAGTGCCGTTAAGCCCGACCACCAGGCCATAACCGATCAATTGGTTGGAACGCACGCCGGAGATGCTGGCGATATCTTTCAGCCGCTCGGCGTGGGCACCAAAGGCTGCGGACAACAGGGCCGCCGCCAGCATGAGGCTCTTGAAATTCAAAGTCGCCACCTAGAAAGGGAACAGCGGGCTGAGGAAGAAACGGTCGAACCAGCCTGGCTGACTCGCATCGGCAAACGAACCGGTGCCCGAGTAGGTGATGCGCGCATCGGCGACACGGGTCGACGACACGGTGTTGTCGGTGGCGATGTCATCGGCACGCACCAGACCTGCGATCCGCACCAGCTCGTCGCCGGTGTTGAGGGTCATCCACTTCTCGCCGCGCACGGCGATGATGCCGTTGGGCAGCACGTCGGCCACGGTCACGGTGATCGAGCCGGTCAGGGTGTTGCCCTGCGCGGCCTTGCTGTCGCCCTTGGTCGCGCGGTCGCCGCTGTAGCCGACGTCGAGGCTCAGGTCATTGCCACCCAACGGGTTGTTGGTGGTGCCACTGCCGCCGAACAGCGAGGTCAGGCCGATGCCGGTCTTGCTGTTCTTGGCCACCTGGGAGTTGGCGTTCTTGCTCGCCTGAGTCTTCTCGTTCAGGGTGATGGTGATGATGTCACCAACGCGGAACGCCTTGCGGTCGCTGTACAGGTTTTGCTCGAAGCCGGCCTGATAGATCGAGCCGTTGTTGGCCGCCGCCGGCAGTGGCGTGCGCGGCAACACCGGAGCGTAGTAAGGGTCATTGGGCTTGGGCGTCGGTGCGACGCAGCCCGCGAGCGAGACGACCCCACCCAATGCCAGAACAGATACGAAGCGTTTCATGACCCTACCTCACGGTGTTGCTGGCGGCCTCAGGCCGCCCCATAGACTTGATTACAGATTCTGCGTTACGAACGAGAGCATCTGGTCGGCGGTGGAGATCACCTTGGAGTTCATCTCGTAGGCGCGCTGAGTGGTGATCATGTTGACCATCTCTTCAACCGTGCTGACGTTGGAACCTTCCAGGGTGTTCTGCAGCGTGGTACCGAAACCGTTCAGGCCCGGGGTGCCGATTTGCGGCGCGCCGGAAGCAGCGGTTTCCAGGAACAGGTTGTTGCCCACCGCCTGCAGACCGGCCGGGTTGATGAAGTCGGCGGTTTGCAGGTTGCCGATCACCTGAGCGGCCGGGTTGCCTGGCACAGTGATCGACACGGTGCCGTCGGTGCCGACGGTGAAGCTCTGGGCGTTGTTCGGGATGACGATGGCCGGCTCCAGGGCGAAACCGCTGGCGTTGACGATCTGGCCATTGGAATCGAGGTGGAAAGTACCGTCACGGGTGTAGGACGTGGTGCCGTCCGGCTGCAGGATCTGGAAGAAACCGCGACCGTCGATGGCCATGTCCAGCGGCTGCTCGGTGGTTTGCAGGCTGCCGGCGGTGAAGTTTTTCTGGGTGCCGACGATGCGCACACCGGTACCCAGTTGCAGACCCGATGGCAGTTCGCTGTCCTGGGTCGACTGGGCGCCTGGCTGACGCTTGATCTGATACAGCAGGTCCTGGAACTCGGCACGGTCACGCTTGAAACCCGTGGTCGAGACGTTCGCCAGGTTGTTGGAAATGGTGGTCAGGTTGGTGTCCTGGGCGGACAGACCGGTTTTGGCAACCCATAGAGCCGGAAGCATTCGATTCTCCTCGTGCGCCTGTTTTACGGCGCAACGTTCTGATAATTAGCTGATCTGCAAGACCCGAGCCATGGCCTGGTCGTCGTCTTTGGCGGTGTTCATCATCTTGACGTGCAACTCGAACTGCTTGGCCAGAGCCAGCACCGAGGTCATTTCTTCCACGGCATTGACGTTGCTCGACTCAAGGAAACCCGACACCAGTTTGACGTTCGCATCGGCCGGCGCCGGCTGACCGTCCTTGGTGTAGATCGAGCCGTCGAGGCCTTTGTTGAGGTTCTTGATGTCCGGGTTGACCAGTTTGATCCGGTCGACTTCCGCCATGACGCGCGGGCCTTCGCCCATCGCACGAATACTGATGGTGCCGTCTTCGCCGACTTCGACCTGCTGCTCCGGCGGCACGGCGATCGGACCGCCGTTGCCGAGTACCGGCATGCCATTGCCGGCGCGCAATACGCCGAGGGCGTCGATGTTGAGGCTGCCGGTGCGCACGTAGCTTTCGCCGCCGTTGGGGTTCTGCACGGCGATAAAACCGTTGCCGGTCACGGCGACGTCGAGGTCGCGACCGGTCTGCACCAGCGAACCGGCGGTGAAATCAGTGGCGGGCCGTTCGCTCATGGCAAACGCACGCGCCGGAAAGCTGTCACCGAACACCGGCATCGAACGCGCCTGCTCCAGGTCGCGCTGAAAACCATTGGTGGAGATGTTCGCCAGGTTGTTGGCATGGGCCTTCTGCGCCAGTGCGTTCTGACTGGCGCCGGTCATTGCCACATAAAGGTACTTGTCCACACTCTTTCCTCTGCATGCCGGACGTTTGCCGCCCACCGCTGTACTGCTGAGCCATAAGCAATTTGCAGACCAACTTTTTTCTGGCGGCTTGCAGCCCGGTAAACAAGGGACTTGAGGGGGTTTGCGGGGAAATTTGAAATGTATCGAAGTCGAAAAACCGGCGGTGTTATGCCGCTTGGCGGCAATCCCGACTTGCGGATGGAAATAAAACCTGTGGTGAGGGAGCTTGCTCCCGCTGGGTTGCGTAGCAACCCCAAACCCATTCAATACGGTGTATCAGATAAACCGTATTGTTCGGGCTTACGACTGCTGCGCAGCCGAGCGGGAGCAAGCTCCCTCGCCACAATGGTTACTCGGCAGGGTCTTTACCGACCTCATACTCGCGCAGCTTATTAGCGATGGTGGTATGCGAAACCCCCAACCGCTTACCCAGTTGCCGACTGCTCGGGTGCTCGGAATACAGGCGCTCCAGCACCGCTTTTTCAAAACGCCCGACGATTTCGTCCAGCCCGCCTTCCAGCGAGAAATCGCCAAGCGGCTGACGCACGCCGTAGTCCGGCAAGCGAATATGCTCGGCCTTGACCGTGCCGCCGTCACACAGCGAAACCGCCTGAAACAGCACGTTCTCCAGCTGCCGCACGTTGCCCGGCCAGTGATAGTGACTGAGGCGCTCCATCGCCGCCGGCGCCAGTTTCGGCAGCGAGCAACCGATCTGCCGACTGGCCTGATCGAGGAAGTGTTCCACCAGCGGGGTCAAACCGTCGAGGCATTCGCGCAGCGGCGGGATGTGCAGCGACAGCACATTCAAGCGGTGATACAGATCCTGACGAAACTCGCCGCGCGCGCACAGCTCGGACAAGTCGACCTGAGTGGCGCAGATCACCCGCACATCCAGATAGACCTCTTCATCGCTGCCGACCCGGCGGAAGCAGCCGTCCTGCAGAAAGCGCAGCAACTTCACCTGCAAGCGCGGACTCATTTCGCCGACGCCATCGAGAAACAGCGTACCGCCCGCCGTCAGTTCCAGCAGACCGAGTTTTGCCTTCGGCGCGCGCGCCTTCGAACGCGCCGGGGCCGTAGCCGAACAGTTCGGTCTCGGCCATCGACTCCGGCAGCCCCGCGCAGTTGAGCGCCATCAATGGCGACTGCCCACGCGGACTGGCGAGGTGACAGGCCCGCGCCAGCAATTCTTTGCCGGTGCCGGTTTCGCCTTCGATCAACAGCGGCGCATCCAGTGGCGCCATGCGCCGGGCCTCACGCACCACCGCCGCCATCACCTTCGAACTCTGGAAGATACTGTCGAAGCCACGCAGCTCCTGTTTGCGCACGTTATAGATGCGCTCACCGACGCGGTCAGCGCGGTGCAGGGTCAGCACCGCACCGGCCATGGCTTCGCTGTCGTCGTGCTCCGATTGCAGTGGCGCGATGTCGGCGAGAAAGATGTCGCCCTTGACCTTGACGCGCATGCCGTTGATTCGCGATTTGTTGGCGCGTACCAGTTCCGGCAGATCGAAATCCTCGGCGTAGCGCGACAGCGGAATCCCCGGCACCTCGTCCACGCGCACCCCGAGCAACTGCGCGGCCGCGCGGTTGGCAGCAACGATCGAGCCGCCCATGTCGATCGACAGCACCGGAAATTCCAGCGCGCCAAGCAACGCGTTCAACTCCATGTGCCGACGCTCACTGGGCATCAACCCGACGCGCTTGACCCCAAATACCCCGGCAATCGCTTCGAACTTCGGCCGCAGCGCCTGGAACTGAATGTTGATCAGGTTCGGGCAGTGCAGGTAGATCGCATTGCCGTGCTCGCCGCCGACCTCACCGCGCGCCACGTTGATCCCGTACTCCACCAACAGGTTGAGAATGTCGCGCAGGATGCCGATGCGGTTCTGGCAGTGGACTTTGATACGCATATGAATGACCCGACAAATTGGGATTGAACACAATTCCTGTGGGAGCGAGCTTGCTCGCGAATGCTTCAGCACATCCAACATTGATGTGTCAGACCTACCACTTTCGCGAGCAAGCTCGCTCCCACAGGTATCGCGGTGCGCCCGAAACCCATTTTTCTGTCGAGGCGCGCAGATTGTTGTCAAGATTATGTGACAGCCACGGCCCTTTTCAAACCTGCAAATCAGCGCAAACGCGAGATATCCGCCAAAGCGTAACGATTTATTTACAAAATACGCTGATTGTTCCTACAACGATCGCGTTCAACCTGCTGCATCCCACCCCACTCTCGGGTAATTCTCAGTCCATCGCTGGACATAACAAGAACGAATTCCCCTAGCAGGAGAGCAGTATGAAGCAGACGCAATACGTGGCCCGCGAGCCCGATGCGCAAGGTTTTATCGACTACCCCGCCGAAGAACATGCGGTGTGGAACACGCTGATCACCCGCCAGCTGAAAGTGATCGAGGGTCGCGCGTGCCAGGAATACCTGGACGGTATCGAAAAACTCGGTCTGCCCCACGACCGCATTCCGCAACTGGGCGAGATCAACAAGGTGCTCGGTGAGACCACCGGTTGGCAGGTTGCCCGCGTCCCGGCACTGATCCCCTTCCAGACCTTCTTCGAACTGCTCGCCAGCAAGCAGTTTCCGGTCGCCACGTTCATTCGTACCCGCGAAGAACTGGACTACCTGCAAGAGCCGGACATCTTCCACGAGATCTTCGGTCATTGCCCGCTGCTGACCAATCCATGGTTCGCCGAGTTCACCCACACTTACGGCAAGCTCGGCCTGCAGGCCACCAAGGAAGAGCGCGTGTATCTGGCGCGCCTGTACTGGATGACCATCGAGTTCGGCCTGGTCGACACCCCGCAAGGCCAACGCATCTACGGCGGCGGCATCCTGTCCTCGCCGAAGGAAACCGTTTATTCGCTGTCGGACGAGCCCGAGCATCAGGCCTTCGACCCGCTGGAAGCCATGCGCACGCCGTATCGCATCGACATCCTGCAGCCGCTTTATTTTGTCCTGCCCAACCTCAAGCGTCTGTTCGACCTGGCCCACGAAGACATCATGGGCATGGTCAAGCAAGGCATGCAGTTGGGGTTGCACGCACCGAAGTTTCCGCCAAAACCGAAAGCCGCGTGATCCGCGACTTTTGCTGACAATTGAGTCTGTCAGTCGCCGCCACTTTGGTTTAGCGTGACGGCATTGACGGGCCGATAGTTTCTATAAAAAAAAACACACTCGATTTCAGGAATCACACCATGTCCACTTTGAACCAAGCCCACTGCGAAGCCTGCCGTGCCGATGCGCCACAAGTCAGCGACGAAGAACTGCCGATCCTGATCAAGCAGATCCCTGACTGGAACATCGAAGTGCGCGACAGCATCATGCAGCTGGAGAAAGTCTTCCTGTTCAAGAACTTCAAGCACGCACTGGCCTTCACCAACGCCGTCGGCGAGATCTCCGAGGCCGAAGGTCACCACCCGGGTCTGCTGACCGAGTGGGGCAAAGTCACCGTGACCTGGTGGAGCCACTCGATCAAGGGCCTGCACCGTAACGACTTCATCATGGCCGCGCGCACTGATGAAGTGGCCAAGACCGCAGAAGGACGCAAGTAATGCACTTTGACGCCATCGGCCGGGTACCCGGCGACCCGATCCTCGGTTTGATGGAGGCCTATGCGCAGGACACCAACCCGCGCAAATTCGACTTGGGCGTTGGCGTCTACAAGGATGCCCAGGGCCTGACGCCGATCCCCGAAGCGGTGAAAATCGCCGAGGCGCGACTGGTCGAAAGCCAGGACACCAAGACCTACATCGGTGGTCACGGCAATCCGCTGTTCGGCAAAGTCATCAATGAGCTGGTGCTTGGCGCCGACTCGAAGCTGATCGCCGAACGGCGCGCCGGCGCCACCCAGACTCCGGGCGGCACTGGCGCGCTGCGTCTGGCCGCCGACTTCATCGCCCAGTGCCTGCCGGGCAAGGGCGTGTGGTTGAGCAATCCGACCTGGCCAATCCACGAAACAATCTTCGCTGCGGCAGGGGTCAAGGTCAGTCACTACCCGTACGTGGGCAGCGACAACCGCCTCGACGTCGATGCGATGCTTGCCGTGCTCAACGAAGTGCCGCAAGGCGACGTGGTGCTGCTGCATGCCTGCTGCCACAACCCGACCGGTTTCGACCTGAGTCACGACGACTGGCAGCGTGTGCTCGACGTCGTGCGCCGGCGTGACCTGCTGCCACTGATCGACTTCGCCTACCAGGGCTTTGGCGACGGGCTGGAGCAGGACGCATGGTCGACCCGGCTGTTCGCTGCCGAAGTGCCCGAGTTGCTGATCACCAGCTCCTGCTCGAAAAACTTCGGCCTGTACCGCGACCGCACCGGGGCGCTGATTGTTTGCGCGAAAACCGCCGACAAACTGATCGACATTCGCAGCCAACTGGCCCACATCGCGCGCAACCTGTGGTCGACACCACCGGATCACGGCGCGGCCGTGGTCGCGACCATCCTCGCCGATCCGGAGCTGAAAGCACGCTGGGCCGACGAAGTGGAAGCCATGCGCCTACGCATCGCGCAGTTGCGCAGCGGTCTGGTCGAAGCACTGGAACCGCACGGTCTGCGCGAGCGCTTTGCGCACATTGGCGTGCAACGCGGCATGTTCTCCTACACCGGGCTGTCGCCGGAGCAGGTCAAACAACTGCGTGAGCAGCACAGCGTGTACATGGTCAGCTCGGGACGGGCGAACGTCGCCGGCATAGATGCCACGCGTCTGGCACTGCTGGCCGACGCCATCGCCAACGTCTGCAAATAACGCTGCAACAGCAATTGATCGCTCCCGATCTACACGGCAATACCCTGTAGGAGCTGCCGAAGGCTGCGATCTTTTTGATCTTTTGTTTTTWAAAATCAAAAGATCGCACCTTCGGCAGCTCCTACATTGGTTCGCGGCGCTCCCCTGCGGCCATCTGTCGCATTAATTTGAATTAAAAGTCTGATTGTCATTTTTCCTGCTGTATCCTGCGCAGGCTTTCAAGAAGCGCGGATCTACCAGATCTATCAACAGACTTAGCGAGGAGCGCAACCATGCACGAGATTCCTAATCTCCCCTTCCCAAGCCTGCACGTACCTGAGCAGACGACCACGCAACAAGCCGGTGCCCAACAGCCCGAGCCGAAAGAAGCCGCTGAACGCCGCCAGGCTGACAACGAAGAGTAAAACCCCGCCGTACAGACCGTGTGGAAAGCGCTAAGATGCGCTTTCCACACTGCCTGAAACCGAGCCCGCCATGACCGACGAATTCTCCGAAAGCCAAGCCGCCGTCCTGATCGGCGCTACCGAGAAAATGATCGAGATCTGGCAGCGCCTTTCTCCGGAAAAACAGGCTGCCTTGCTCGCCCGTTTCGGCAGCGAAGAAAACGCCCTCGCCGCCCTCGTCACCACGCAACTGGTCGCCCCGGCCAAACCCTGATCCCCCCTATCCGGCAAATAGTTTTACTTTTCCCCGCCCCAGATGCGTTCGCGCCGGTATCATAAGCAGCCTATCTAATCCTGCTTTGCCGTGGATCGTTCCCCATGTCGTCCTCTATGCCACAACCCCAGCGCCCCCCTGGCGGTCACGCTGCAAGTCGTTTCCATCGTCCTCTTCACTTTCATCGGCTACCTGAACATCGGCATTCCGCTCGCGGTGTTGCCCGGGTACGTCCACAGTGATCTGGGCTTTGGCGCGGTGATCGCCGGGCTGGTGATCAGCGTGCAATACCTCGCCACCCTGCTCAGCCGTCCGTACGCCGGCAAGATCATCGACAACCAGGGCAGCAAGCGCGCGGTGATGATTGGTCTGGCCGGTTGCGGCTTGAGTGGCGTGTTCATGCTGATTTCGGCGTGGACACCGAACCTGCCGATGCTCAGCCTGATCAGCCTGTTGATCGGCCGTCTGGTGCTGGGCAGCGCGGAAAGCCTGGTCGGCTCCGGTTCAATCGGCTGGGGCATCGGCCGCGTTGGCGCGGCGAATACCGCCAAAGTCATCTCGTGGAACGGCATCGCCAGTTACGGCGCGCTGGCGGTGGGTGCGCCGTTCGGCGTGTGGCTGGTCGGCCAGTTGGGGCTGTGGAGCATGGGCGTCAGCATCATTCTGCTGGCGGCGCTGGGCTTGCTGCTGGCGTGGCCGAAAACCGCAGCGCCGATTGTCGCCGGCGAGCGTCTGCCGTTCATGCATGTGCTCGGTCGCGTGTTCCCGCACGGCTGCGGTCTGGCACTGGGCTCGATCGGTTTCGGCACCATCGCCACCTTCATCACCCTGTATTACGCCACTCGGCACTGGGATAACGCGGTGTTGTGCCTGAGCCTGTTCGGCGCCAGCTTCATCGGCGCGCGTCTGCTGTTCGGCAACCTGATCAACCGCCTCGGCGGCTTTCGCGTGGCGATCGCCTGCCTGTCGGTGGAAACCCTCGGCCTGTTACTGCTGTGGCTGGCACCGGATGCACATTGGGCACTGGCCGGGGCGGCGCTGAGCGGTTTCGGCTTCTCGCTGGTGTTCCCGGCGCTGGGCGTGGAAGCGGTGAACCTGGTGCCGGCCTCCAGCCGAGGCGCGGCCGTTGGCGCTTATTCGCTGTTCATCGACTTGTCTTTGGGGATTACCGGGCCGTTGGCCGGGGCCATTGCGTCGGGTTTCGGTTTCGCTTCGATCTTCCTGTTCGCCGCCCTCGCTGCGCTGAGCGGCCTGGCGTTGAGCGTGTACCTTTACAAGCACACGGCGAAGTACCTCGAAGATTAGAAATCCACCTTGCCCCGCCCGGCCTTGATGCTGCCACGCTTGGTCTTGGATTCGAGCCGGCGCTTCTTCGAGCCGAGGGTCGGTTTGGTCGGGCGGCGTTTCTTTTCGAGCTTGGTGGCGCTGAGAATCAGCTCGACCAGACGCTGCAGCGCATCGGCGCGGTTGGCTTCCTGCGTGCGGTATTGCTGAGCCTTGATAATCAGCACGCCATCGCTGGTGATGCGGCTGTCACGCAGTGCCAGCAGCCGCTCCTTGTAGAACTCGGGCAAGGACGAGGCCGGAATGTCGAAGCGCAGGTGCACAGCGCTGGAGACCTTGTTGACATTCTGCCCACCGGCGCCTTGCGCGCGAATGGCCGTCAGTTCGATCTCGGCATCCGGCAGATGCACGTTGTTGGAAATCACCAGCATGGAAAAGCGTCCGTATTCAGAAGCAGCAGGATACGCCATCAACCCTGTAGGAGCTGCCGAATGGGCAATAAAAAACCCGGCGCATTGGCCGGGTTTGTCGTTTTTGCCTCAGCGCTTACTTGGAAGCACTGGGCCGCGTGCAGCGCCTGCTGCGCACCGCGTTTGTTCTTGATCACGTAGCAGACCCACATGAACACGACCCACACCGGAATCGCGTACACCGAGATCTGGATGCCCGGGATCAGCAACATCACGCCGAGGATGAACGCGACGAACGCCAGGCAGACGTAGTTACCGTACGGGTACCACAGCGCCTTGAACAGCGGCGTCTGCTGCGTCTTGTTCATGTGCTGGCGGAACTTGAAGTGCGAGAAGCTGATCATCGCCCAGTTGATCACCAGGGTGGCCACCACCAGCGACATCAGCAGTTCCAGCGCCTGTTGCGGCATCAGGTAGTTAAGCAACACCGCCACCAGCGTGACCGCCGCGGACGCGAGGATCGAACGCACTGGCACGCCGCGTTTGTCGATTTTCGCCAGACCTTTCGGCGCATCACCCTGCTCAGCCATGCCCAGCAGCATGCGGCTGTTGCAGTAAGTACCGCTGTTGTACACCGACAGCGCCGCGGTCAGTACCACAAAGTTGAGGATGTGCGCGGCGGTGTTGCTGCCGAGCATCGAGAACACCTGTACGAACGGGCTGCCGCTGTACGAATCGCCGGACGCGTTGAGAGTCGCCAGCAAGCTGTCCCATGGGGTCAGCGACAGCAGGATCACCAGCGCGCCGATGTAGAAAATCAGGATCCGGTAGATCACCTGGTTGATCGCTTTCGGAATCACGGTTTTCGGCTTGTCGGCCTCGGCTGCAGTGAAACCGAGCATTTCCAGACCGCCGAAGGAGAACATGATGATCGCCATCGCCATCACCAGACCGCTGACGCCGTTGGGGAAGAACCCGCCGTGCGACCACAGGTTGCTGACCGAGGCCTGCGGACCGCCGTGGCCGCTGACCAGCAGGTAGCTGCCCAGCGCGATCATGCCGACGATCGCCACGACCTTGATGATCGCGAACCAGAATTCGGCCTCCCCGAAGACTTTGACGTTGGCCAGGTTGATCGCGTTGATCAGCACGAAGAATGCAGCGGCGGTGACCCAGGTCGGGATGTCCGGCGCCCAGTAGTGGATGTACTTGCCGACCGCTGTCAGCTCCGACATGCCCACCAGAATGTACAGAATCCAGCAGTTCCAGCCCGACAGGAAACCGGCAAAACCGCCCCAGTACTTGTGCGCGAAATGGCTGAAGGAACCGGCCACCGGCTCTTCGACGATCATCTCGCCGAGCTGGCGCATGATCATGAAGGCGATGAAGCCGCAGATGGCGTAGCCGAGGATCATCGACGGGCCGGCGGATTTCAGGACCCCGGCCGAGCCAAGGAACAATCCGGTACCGATCGCGCCACCGAGGGCGATCAGTTGAATATGGCGATTTTTCAGGCCGCGTTTCAGCTCGCCTGATTGCGAGTTTTGTCCACTCATGAAAAAGGTCCCACGCAAGGTTTGATGATGTTCAGTAGACGTTGCTGCAAGGTTGCGATTTCAGACAACCCCGATCAAACCCCAGCGCAAGCACCAGGAATTCAGCGTTTTTACAACGGTCATGCGTCACCTGTTTGTTTTTTATCTGTGACGAAATCGAACCCGACACGCTTGTGACGTGGCGGAGTGAACAAGGCGGATAGCCTTGAGGTTTGCGCGATTACGCAGAGGGTCACAGTTAAAACGCGGCGCATTGTACACCGCTAACCCCCTGCTGCCAGACCCCGCTGGATCAGCGTGGCGCCTGCCGGGATTGCATGGGGCCGCCTCGAGACACTCGGGCGACTGCAAAAATTGAGTCAGGCCTTTGCAGGCCATCGACGGGGACGAGCGAAAAACCGCCCCACGGAGAGAAGTGAAGATCAATCTCGGCGTTCATTGCGCCTCCTTCTTGTTATGCACCTGCACGACAGGCATGAGGCGCATCTCACCCTGCAAACGAGGCTGAAACAAGCACGCCAGAGCCCTGCGCAAGGCCTTTGCAGGCGGGCGTCGGCAGGTTTTTCTTACAGCGTCGGCAACGGGGTGAATCCACTGGACTTCATCGGCGTTTTCGTAAATTTTTCTTTACAAGGCGTAACGCAGATTTTCCATTTCGGAAAATTCTGTAGGACGTCTGCAAATTGACGGTAGCAAGCTTGCTAATGAAAGTGGCGGCTTAGTTTTTTGTTTTCAAATAAGAAAATCGCCGCCTAAAAACAGAATAAAAAGTTTATTTAAATTTTAAATAAATAATTTTTTGCATTACAAAACACCCTGAACTAGGTTCTTCACGTCTTGCCGGCCACCTCGACCGGCCAGTCATAACCGTGAATGTCATCTAGGAGATCGACCATGCAAGCACTGGAAAAAGACCTGGACACCGAACTGCAACTGGACGAATGGTTTGAAGCGCCAACCCATGAGGCCGCCGTGGAAATGATGCAAGCCGACGCGGTGGTTCCGTTCGGCACGGCGATGTGGCCTCTGTAAGACATCCCCGGGCAGGCACGATCCGGCCGGTCGTGCCTGCCGCTTTCTCACGGTCAGTCAGGGAGGACTCATGGATAAGCCCCGCGCGATCTCGCATTTCCTTTACTACCTCGAACATCACCCTGCCCTTGCCGGTCTCGACTCGGCGAAGGTACTGCTCGGCCACACCGCCGATTACGAAGCCCTGACCGGCGCCATCGCCGAACAGGCCGGCGATCATCCCCGCTTCACCTTCAGCGCCAGACGCCTGGACCTGGAAAGCACCGCAACGCTGACCGCGGCGATTGCCGACAGCGATCTGTACATTTTCTTCTACGACTCTTCCACGCTGCCCAACCCGCGCCCCGACGGCCCGGAGTTCGTCCGCGCCCTGCAAGGCGTGATGGCGGAAAACTGGAAGAAGTCGCTGTTGTTCAAGGATTACGGCGACTATTTTTACGACACCTTCAGCGTGACGCCGCAGCGTATCGCCGGGCTCAACAGTCACTTGATCCAGCGCATGTCCCAAGCGACCACGCTGAGTTTCAAGGACGACCACGGCTCATGGTTTGAAACGCCGCTGAGCAGCATCAAGAAGTGGACCGACATCAACGGCGTCGGCAACTTCGACCTGGCCCCCGGCGAGATCGCCACCCACAGCGAAGCCATCAACGGCCATGTGAAATTCAAGGGCACGTTCCTCAGCACTATCCCGTTTGCGCGCAAGTACGGCGTGCTGGAGTCGCCACTGGAACTGTGGATCGAGAACTCGACCATCAGCCGCATCGCCACTGATGTGCCGGGGCTGGAGCATGATTTCAACAAGTACCTGGACGCCAATCCGTCAAACCGGCGCATTGAGGAATTGGGGATTGGTACCAACGAAGGCGTGAAGGATCTGTATGCGCGCAACGCCGGCTTCGAGGAGCGCCATTGCGGCCTGCACCTGGGCCTCGGCGGCGGGGCCAAGGGCAGTCATCATTTGGACCTGATTTTCTCCGGCGGGGTGTTGGCGCTGGATGACAAGCCGGTGTTTGACGGACGTTTTGTCTTCTAAGCAGACATTTCCATTCTGAAGCCACTGCCCCCCCCCCTGTAGGAGCTGTCGAGTGAAACGAGGCTGCGATCTTTTTGATCTTGTTTTTGCAGATCAAGATCAAAAAGATCGCAGCGTGCCGCAGCTCCTACAGGAACAGCGCGCAACCCAGCCAATAATCCAGACGGATGCATTGTGTTTCAGGCGACTGGCGCCTTCGCGAGCAGGCTCGCTCCCACAGGGGGATTAGTTATGTGTTGGAGATTGCGAGATTTCGTGGTTATCCAGCACCCGATTCACCGCCAGTTCGGCGAGCATGATGATTTGCTGGATCGCCAGTATCGTTTGTCGCTGCGGGCTGTCGACGTAGGCCGCAATGTCGCTGGTCATGATGCTCGCCGAGGCCAGTGATTCGCAGGCGTGAACCAGCAGGCTTTCGTTGTCCATGTCGGGGGCGACCTGGAACATGCTGCTGGGTTTGTGGAATCTCACGGTGGTGGCGGACGGTTTCAGGTAGTGGTCGAGGGCGCGTTCGGCGGCGTCGTGGAGCTTTTTTGAATCGAGGGATTCGTAGGGGGAGGTGCTTTCCGCTGGGGGCGGGTTGGGTGTGGGTTTGATCATGCTGGAACTCCATTCGGGATGTGGAGTTCGCCACGTACTGCGACCAAGCAATAGGGTGGCGAACCGTACGCAGGTTGGTCGACCAGGGAATGGAAACCCGGCAGGGCCAAGGCCCTCCCACGCACAGCTCGCCATTAAGCAAGCTTAAAAAGTGCGCCATTCTAAACCCGGACGACCAAGTCCGGTCGTTGATTTGTCAACGACCCCCTGAGCCTATCCACCCCACTTCCGAGCCACAACCGTCAAAACCTGTCGGAAAACTCCCTTCAAATCACCGATTCTGTAGGAGCTGCCGTAGGCTGCGATCTTTTGATTGTTAAACATCAAAGGCAAAGATCGCAGCCTGCGGCAGCTCCTACAGGTTTGGCGGTGTGTTTAAGTCAGGTGGCGACGCGGGCGCCGGCGAGGCTGCCGCTGAGTTCGTAGGCGGCCAGTTCTGCCTGGTGCGCGGCAAGGATTTCCGGCAGCGAGCCGCGCAAATACTCGACCCAGGTCTTGATCTTCGCGTCCAGGTATTGCCGCGACGGATAGATCGCGTACAGGTTGAGTTCCTGCGAGCGGTAGTTGGGCATCATCCGCACCAGCGTGCCGTTGCGCAGGCCTTCGATGGCGGCGTAGACCGGCAGGACGCCGACGCCCATGCCGCTGATGATCGCGGCTTTCATGGCGTCGGCGGAGTTCACCAGGAACGGCGAGCTGTTGATGGTGACCATTTCCTGGCCATCGGGGCCGTTGAAGGCCCATTTTTCCAGGGGGATCACCGGGCTGACGAGGCGCAGGCAGGCGTGGTTCAGCAGGTCGCTGGGTTTTTGCGCGCAGCCGTTGGCTTTCACGTAGGCCGGGGAGGCGCAGACGATGCTGTAGGTGATGCCCAGGCGTTGCGAGACGAAGCCCGAGTCCGGCAGTTCGCTGGCCAGCACGATGGACACGTCATAGCCCTCGTCGAGCAGGTCCGGCACGCGGTTGGCCATGGTCAGGTCGAAGGTCACGTCCGGGTGGGTCTTGCGGTAGCGGGCGATGGCGTCGATCACGAAGTGCTGACCGATGCCGGTCATGGTGTGCACTTTCAGTTGCCCGGCGGGGCGCGCGTGGGCTTCGCTGGCCTCGGCTTCGGCTTCTTCGACATAGGCCAGGATCTGTTCGCAACGCAGCAGGTAGCGCTTGCCGGCCTCGGTCAGGGCGATGCGCCGGGTCGTGCGATTGAGCAGGCGGGTTTGCAGGTGGGCTTCCAGGTTGGAGACCGCGCGCGAGACGTTGGCAGTGGTGGTGTCGAGTTGCACGGCGGCGGCGGTGAAGCTGCCAGCTTCGGCCACACAACTGAAGGCGCGCATGTTTTGCAATGTGTCCATGGGGTGCTCTCAAGGGAGATGGCAAATTGTGACACGAAGTTTCAGGGGCTGAGACCCCCGACCAAGGGATTATCTCGTTAACGGTAACAAAGATTCACAGGAATCCCAGCTTATCGCCACCAAGGCGTCCACCTAGAATTGCGCCGTTCCCTGTAGGAGCTGCCGAAGGTGCGATCTTTTGATTCTGTTTTAAGGGAATCAGGATCAAAGATCGCAGCCTTCGGCAGCTCCTACAGAAGGGAACACGTCCCGCCTTATCCTCTTTCAGGAATTCGCAGCTGTGCCGCGTCGCATCAACAGAGCGCTTTTGCCGCTCAGTGTTCTGGCTTTTACTTTGGGTCTTGGCGGCTGCATCGGTACCGGAGGAATTGCCCCGCAGGGCAAGGCACTGGAGGCCAATACCCTGGCCACCGACGACGCGATTGCCCACGCCGCCAAAGACGCCAATTGGCCCACCGCACAATGGTGGCAAGCCTACGGCGACCCGCAACTCAATCGCTGGATCGACCTCGCCGTGCAGGGCAGTCCGAGCATGGCCATGGCCGCGGCGCGGGTGCGTCAGGCCAAGGCCATGGCCGGTGTCGCCGAGGCCGCCGAGTCGTTACAGGTCAATGGCGAGTCGACGCTCAAGCGCCACAACTGGCCGACCGACCAGTTCTACGGCCCGGGCGAGCTGGCCAACACCACCACCTGGGACAACAACGCCGCGCTGGGTTTCAGCTACGCCCTCGACCTCTGGGGGCGTGAAAGCAATGCCAGCGAACGCGCGGTGGATCTGGCGCACATGAGCGCCGCCGAAGCGCGGCTGGCGCAGCTGGAATTGCAGAACAATATTGTGCGCGCCTACATCGAGCTGTCGCTGCACTATGCCCAGCGCGATATCGTCGCCGCGACCCTCAAGCAGCAACAGCAGATTCTGGATCTGGCGCAGAAGCGTCTGGATGGCGGGATCGGTACGCACTTCGAAGTCAGTCAGGCCGAAACACCGTTGCCGGAAACCCATCGGCAACTGGATGCGCTCGACGAAGCCATCGCCCTGAGCCGCAACCAGATCGCCGCGCTGGCCGGTAAGGGCCCGGGCGACGGCGCGCAGTTGCAGCGACCGACTTTGGCCCTGGGGGCTGCGTTGAAACTGCCGTCGGCATTGCCCGCCGAGTTGCTCGGTCAACGCCCGGACGTGGTTGCCAGTCGTTGGCAAGTGGCAGCGCAGGCACGCGGGATCGACGTGGCGCACGCCGGGTTTTATCCCAACGTCGATCTGGTCGGCAGCCTCGGCTACATGGCCACCGGCGGCGGGGCGCTGGAGTTTTTGACTGGCAAGAAGCTCAACTACAACGTCGGCCCGGCGATCTCCTTGCCGATCTTCGACGGTGGCCGTTTGCGCAGCGAATTGGGCGAAGCGTCCGCCGGGTATGACATCGCTGTGGCGCATTACAACCAGACGCTGGTCAATGCGCTGAAGAACATCTCCGACCAGTTGATCCGCCGCGAGTCGATGGACAAGCAGCAAGCCTTCGCTGCCGAGTCGGTGGCCACCGCGCAGAAGACCTACGACATCGCGATGATCGCCTACCAGCGCGGCCTCACCGATTACCTCAACGTGCTCAATGCGCAGACCTTGCTGTTCAAGCAACAGCAAGTGCAGCAGCAAGTGCAGGCGGCGCGCTTGAGTGCGCATGCCGAGCTGGTGACGGCGTTGGGTGGCGGCCTCGGGGCGGGTAATGACGTGCCGACTGCCGAGCAAACAGCAGCCCCGAAAACCCCGACTCTGCTGCGGTGAACACACAACTCACTACACAAAACCTTTGTGGCGAGGGGATTCATCCCCGATGGGTTGCGGAGCAGCCCCAAAACCTGCAAACCGGTTCTGCTTGGCACACCGCATTGGCTTTTCTTGGGGCTGCTGCGCAACCCATCGGGGATAAATCCCCTCACCACAGAGTTTGTGTTCACCACAAAAATTGATGTTTGCCACAGATAACTCTTCAGTCCTCAATCATTGAGCAGATTTAATGACTCCCTTGCCCGCACCTCTACGCTGGCTCTCCTCCCTGGAATGGCGCCGTGGCTTCTTTGACTGGGCGCGCAGTGATGGCGTGACCTGGGTGTATATCTTCAAGGTATTGCTCGCCGCGTTCCTGACGCTGTGGCTGGCGATGCGCCTGGAGCTGCCGCAACCGCGCACGGCGATGATCACCGTATTCATCGTCATGCAGCCGCAGAGCGGCCAGGTGTTCGCCAAGAGTTTCTATCGCTTCCTCGGCACTCTGGCCGGGTCGGCGATGATGGTCACGCTGATCGCGCTGTTCGCGCAGAACACCGAATTGTTCCTGGGCTCGCTGGCAATCTGGGTCGGCATTTGTTCGGCGGGTGCGGCGCGCTGCCGTAATTTTCGTGCCTACGGTTTTGTCCTCGCTGGCTACACCGCGGCGATGGTCGGACTGCCGGCGCTGGCGCATCCGGACGGTGCGTTCATGGCCGCTGTGTGGCGGGTGCTGGAAATCTCGTTGGGGATTCTCTGCTCGACCGTGATCAGCGCCGCGATCCTGCCGCAAACCGCCAGCGCAGCCATGCGCAACGCCCTGTATCAGCGCTTCGGTGTGTTCGCGCTGTTCGTCACCGATGGCCTGCGCGGGCGCAGCAAGGCCGAGTCGTTCGAAGCGAGCAACGTGCGCTTCATCGCCGAAGCCGTAGGCCTGGAAGGGCTGCGCAGCGTGACCGTGTTCGAAGACCCGCACATGCGCCGGCGCAACGGTCGCCTCAGTCGTTTGAACAGCGAGTTCATGGGCATCACCACACGCTTCAACGCCCTGCATCAGTTGCTCGAGCGCCTGCGCGGCAATGGCGAAGAACATGTGGTGGCCGCGATCAAACCGGGCCTGCAGGACCTGGCCGAAGTGCTCGACGGCTTCAGTGGCCGTGCCTTGACCAGCCCGGACGCGGCACGTCTGGCGACGGCGTTGGCGACGTACAAGGAAGGCCTACCGACACGCGTGCGAACCTTGCGCGGCATTTTCCAGGAAACCGCTCCGAGTGAAGCCGAGCAACTGGACTTCCACACCGCCTACGAATTGCTCTATCGCTTCGTCGATGACTTGCACAGTTATGCACAGACCCACGCCTCGCTGGCCGATCACCGCCACGAGCGTGAGCGCTGGGACGAGCCGTTCACCCCGCAAACCAACTGGTGGGCCGCGGCGGCTTCGGGGATCCGCGCGTCGTTCATCCTGATTGTGCTGGGCAGCTATTGGGTGGCCACCGCGTGGCCGAGTGGCGCGACCATGACCTTGATTGCCGCCGCCACCGTGGGTTTGTCCGCCGCCACACCGAACCCGAAACGCATGGCGTTCCAGATGGCCTGCGGGACGTTCCTCGGGGCGCTGATCGGCTTCGTCGAGATGTTTTTCATCTTCCCGTGGATCGACGGTTTTCCGCTGTTGTGCGTGATGCTCGCGCCGGTGATCGTGCTCGGTTCGTTCCTCACGTCGCGGCCGCAATATGCCGGGGTCGGCCTGGGGTTGCTGATCTTCTTCAGCACAGGTTCCGTGCCGGACAACCTGACCGTCTACAACCCTTACACCTTCATCAACGACTACATCGCCATGGTCATGGGCATGCTGGTGTGCGCGGCGGCGGGGGCAATCATTCTGCCGCCGAACAGCCGCTGGTTATGGAAGCGGCTGGAACAGGACCTGCGCGGTCAGGTGGTCTACGCCATCAGCGGCAAACTCAAGGGGCTGGCGTCGAGTTTCGAGAGTCGCACCCGCGATCTGTTGCATCAGGCATACGGCCTCGCTGCCGGTCAGCCGAAGGTACAAAAAAACCTGCTGCGCTGGATGTTCGTGGTGCTCGAAGTCGGCCACGCGATCATCGAGTTGCGCAAGGAACAGGCGATCCTCCCGGTGCACCCGGCGTACGCCGAATCGCAGCCGTGGCGCCAGGCGATCCGGGTGATGGGTCGGGCGCTGGTGCGGCTGTTCCTGCAACCGAACCCGAGCAATCTGGAGCGCGCACTGGTGGCGGTCGATCACGCGATCAGCCGGGTCGCCGCGACCGACGAGCCGTTCGCGCCGCACTTCGACACCTCCGCGCTGCGTCGGGTGAAGAGCTACCTGCACTTCATCCGCACCTCGTTGCTCGACCCGCAATCACCGCTCGCCGCCTATGCCGTCGCCAAACCCGAAGGACTTGCCCATGCCTCGTGAAATCGCCTTCCACGGCGTGTACATGCCGACCATGACCCTGATGTTCTTTGTCGCTGCGGCGCTGGCCTGGGCGCTCGACCGGTTCCTCTCGGGGTTCGACCTGTACCGCTTTTTCTGGCACCCGGCGCTGCTGCGCCTGAGTCTGTTTACCTGTCTGTTCGGCGCCATGGCGCTGACCGTCTACCGTTGAGAACGTTCTGATGAAAAAGTTTTTCAGCCTGCTCGCGACCCTGCTGGTGTTGGCCCTGGCACTGTGGATTGGCCGGACCCTGTGGGAGCACTACATGAACACCCCGTGGACCCGTGACGGCCGGGTGCGGGCGGACATCATCAACGTCGCGGCTGACGTCACCGGTGAAGTCATCGATGTGCCCGTGCGCGACAACCAGTTGGTGAAGAAGGGCGACCTGTTGATGCAGATCGACCCCGAGCACTACCGCATCGCGGTCAAGCAGGCGCAGTCGCTGGTCGCTTCGCGCAAGTCGACGTGGGAGATGCGCAAAGTCAACGCACATCGCCGCGCCGACCTCGACAACCTGGTGATCTCCAAGGAAAATCGCGACGACGCCAGCAATATCGCCGACGCCGCGCTGGCCGATTACCAACACGCGCAAGCGCAACTGGAAGCCGCCGAACTTAACCTCAAACGCACCGAAGTGCGCGCGGCGGTGGACGGTTACGTGACCAACCTCAACGTGCATCGCGGCGACTACGCGCGCATTGGCGAAGCGAAAATGGCCGTGGTCGACATGAACTCGTTCTGGGTCTACGGCTTCTTCGAAGAGACCAAACTGCCGCACGTGCGCGTGGGTGACAAGGCCGACATGCAACTGATGAGCGGCGAAGTGTTGAAGGGCCACGTGGAGAGCATTTCCCGCGGCATCTACGACCGCGACAACCCGGAAAGCCGCGAGCTGATCGCCGACGTGAACCCGACCTTCAACTGGGTGCGTCTGGCGCAGCGGGTACCGGTGCGCATTCACATCGATGACGTGCCGGAGGGGGTGTTGTTGGCGGCGGGGATTACTTGCACGGTGGTGGTGAAGCAGGAGCCTGTGGATAACTGACAGACCGCGTGGCTGCCATTCGCGAGCAGGCTCGCTCCCACAGGGGATCTTCGATGTGTCACAGATCCAGTGTGGGGAGCGAGCTTGCTCGCGAAAGCGTCAATCCGGTCTCAGAGCTTCCCACGCAACCCGAACCGCCGCATCAACGTCGACTCCAGCAACCCCTTGGGCAACAACGTCGCCAGCAACGGCAACGCGCGGCTGCCATTACCGATACGAATCAAGCGTGGCGGCTTGTCCCGCTGCACAGCCTTGAGCAACTCAGCCGCAAACTCACTGGCTGGCGTCGGCTTGTCCTGCGAGGCCTTGGCCCGTGCGCGGATTCCCTCACGCAAGGGAAACCACGGCGACTGCTCGTTGATCAGTTGCTCGGCTTCGTGCCCGGCATTCTTGGCGAAGCTCGACTGAATCGCCCCGGGCTGGACCTCCATCACGCGAATGCCGAACGGCGCCAGTTCCATACGCAGTGCTTCGCTCAACGCATGCACCGCCGCTTTCGAGGCGCAATACGCGCCAGCGAACGGCGTCACCAGCACGCCTGAGACACTGCCGATGTTCACCACCAGCCCCTTGGCACGGCGCAGCACCGGAAACAGGGCACGAGTCACGCCGACAATCGAGAACACATTGGTTTCGAACTGGCGCTGCATGGCCGGCACGCCGCCGTCGAGCAGCGGCCCCATCGCGCCATAACCGGCGTTGTTGATCAGCACATCGAGGCCGCCGTGTTGCTGGTTGAGGCGTTCGGCGAGCTGTTCCAGCGCCAGGCTGTCATTGACGTCCAGCGCGATGGCGGTGAATCCGGCAGCGGCGAGGGCCGCGACATCTTCGGTTTTGCGCGCAGTGGCCCAGACTTCGTAGCCGGCGGCTTTGAATGCATCGGCGAGGGCGCGGCCAATGCCGCTGGAGCAACCGGTAATCAACGCAACGGGCATGGCGCATTCCTTGTGCAAAAAGGTGGGGAGGGGGATCAGTCGGAGAAACTGCCCTGCAAACGCTCTGCGCGAAACTCCAGGGTTTGCGGACGGTAACCGGGGCGCAGCGGTGGCATCGGCAGGCAGTCCACCCATTCGCCGCCGGCCTGCAGTTCGCCGGGGCCGCGATAGCGTGGGGCGGAGTATTGGTTGTCGGCCAGATTGACCGTGTCCCCGGGCGCGTAGGCTGCGATGCGCCAGCGCAGTTCGGTCAGCGGCACGTCGTTGCCGTTGTTCATTTTCAGTTGCAGCGGGCGATCCGCCGGGCATTGTTCGGGCGCATAGACAATGCGCATCTCAAGGCGTGCCAGTTGCTTGAGCTCGCGGTTGTCCAGCCACACCACCCAGACCGCGACCAGTCCCAGACCTACGGCGGCCGCGACCGACACCGGCACGGCCTTGGCCGGATAGCGTAGCAAGAGGATCAGCCAGGTAATGACCAGCAAGACGCCGATGAACATGTCGCACAACCTCGCAGGGATAGAGGGGCATCCTACCTAAGCGTAGGTGAGGTTGGCGATGGGCAGGGTAAAGTCAAAAGATCGCAACCTGCGGCAGCTCCTACAGTTTGAACG
>NZ_JABULD010000663.1:0-3722 GCF_014060985.1 Pseudomonas sp. MD195_PC81_125 | reverse complement strand
CGGCAGCTCCTACACAGGTGGAGCAATGTCGGAGCTGCCGCAGGCTGCGATCTTTGCTTTCTCAGGCAAATAGGTTATTCATCGCCGCGTACTGCAACAGCATGATGGTCTTGGCATCGCAGATCTCACCACGGTGGAACGCCGCCAAGGCCTCATCGAAGCGCCATTCCAGCACGTCCAGTTCTTCGGTTTCTTCTTCGAGGCCGCCGCCCTCACTGACCTTCGATTTCGCGTCGTACTCGGCGATGAAAAAGTGCAGTTTCTCGGTCACCGAACCGGGGCTCATGTAAGCCTCGAACACCTTCTTCACGTCGTGAACGCGGTAACCGGTCTCCTCTTCGGCTTCGTCACGGATTCGCTGCTCCGGTGCCGCACCTTCCAGCAGACCTGCCGCCACTTCGATCAACAAGCCGTCGTGGCCGTTGACGAATACCGGCAAACGGAATTGGCGGGTCAGCACCACCGTGCGCTGTTCGCGGTTGAACAACAGGATCGCCGCTCCATTGCCCCGGTCGTAGACTTCGCGCGTCTGCCGCTGCCAGTCGCCGTTGTTGCGCAGGTAGTCAAAGGTGATCTTCTGCAACAGGTACCAGTCGTGGGACAACACCTGAGTGTCGACGATGTTGACCCGCTCGGCTGTCTTGATCATGACGCCTGATCCTTTGTCATCGGAAAACGCCCATAGTCGATTAATCGCGCCCACAAAAAAAGCCCGGCAGCGCTACCGGGCTTCTTTACCTGCGATTAACGGGCGATGCGCGACAACGCATCATCCGTTTCCTGCGCCGCTGTTCGAGCGCTGTGAATCAGCGGTCCATAACGCCGGCTGAACTCCCAGTTGTACGGCAGGCGATCCTTGCTGACGCCGTTGTCCCAGTTCACCGACCAGGTCATCAGGCCCTTGATCGGCAGCCCCTTGATCGCCAGACGCTTGAGCGCATTGCCCACGGCGGTGCTGTCGATCACATAACCGGTGGCAGCGGCATCGACGTTGGCCGGCAGGCCGATGACGAACTTGTCCGCCGGGATTCTGGTGAAGCCCCGGGTACCGGTCACCAGACTTTCGGTCAGGTAATAGAGGAAATCCTCTTTCAGCGCGTCGTTGTTCTGCGCGATCCACGCGCCATTGCCATTATTGGCTTCCGGTACCCAGACCCCGTCGCCGCCCTGGTTGTAGAACTGCGGCGCGATGAAGTCGTAATAGCCTTCCAGCGCCTGCAGGTAACCGACGTATTTGCCGTTGGTGGTCAGGTACGGAAACTCCGGGGCCATGCTGATGATGAAATGCTTGCCCTGGCCTGCGTAGTGATCCTTGACCAGCTTCAGCGCGGCCGGCAGCACGGTCTTGTTGGCAGCGAAATCAATCGCGCTCTGTTCAAGATCGATGTCCAGCCCGTCAAAGCCATAGGTTTCCACCAGACGGATGATTTCATTGGCTAGCGGCTGTTCCTGACCGGCACGCAATTCGATGTGCGCATCGGCGCCGCCCAGGGAGATCAATACCGCCCGCCCCTGGCTGTTGAGCACGCCGACCTGGCGCCGGAACTCGGCATCGGAGACGTTGTACGGCTTGAAGGTCGGAATCCCGCTGCCCTTCATGAACGCCACCGCAACCACGTTGTACTCCTTGGGCACCGCCTCCAGAGCGATCTCGGCAAAGCGGCCCTGACGGTAGCCGTCACTCGGGCCGGCCGGCCAGTTGTGCCAGAAACCCATGAGAATGTTCTTGCCCGCGATGCTCGGCATCAGTGAAGCCGCGTCGGCGGCCTGACTGTGCATTAACGAAAAGTCGATATTTGACATGTTCTAATCCTTCAGAACCTGTGGGTTGAGCGTTACGCCATTATTTGAAGTCGACGTCGAACGCCTGATAGAAGGCGTTACCGGTGTTGGCGACAATCCACATCAACACGATGACGTGACGACCCTTTTTGCTGGCCGGCAACTTCACCGAATGATTGACCTTGGCCTTCAATTCCCCCGGATAGCTGTAATACGGCACTTGAGTGTAGAAGTCTTCGGCGAAAGGCTGCGCCTCGAGTTGTGCACGGGAAATACGCTGTTTCGGATCCCAGCCATCCTTGGTGATCATCCAGCGATAGCCACGGGTAGTGTGTGGCGCGGTGTATTCCCACTTCACTTCCAGGGTCTGGCCCGGGGGTGACGCTGAGCAGCGGCCAGTTGAACGGACGGTTGAGCTTTTTGCTCATTTCCTCGTCGGTGAAGTTCACACAGTCACGGGCATCGGTCTTGCCACCGCTGAGAATGTAACCGTCGGCGGGTGGTGTGACGCTGTCGCTGTCACTGCCATAGGGCGCAGGAAAAGGTCCTGCGGTCAGCGCCGGGAAGTTCTTGCCACCTTCCATTTCGTTGACCTGCCAGGCACCGAGCAATCCTTGCTCGATGGCGACCGCACCGCGGCTGGCTGGAGAGGTAACGCGACCGTGTCGCAGCTGGGTTTGAGCTTGTGGTTGATTCATGTTTTTCACTCCGTTGATTTAAGAACTCTCCTGTCCGAGGAGAGGCCTTCAAGCTAACGGAGGTGGTTTTTTTGTCCATCGGCGGTTTTGTCGCAGGCCATCGGCGCCTCAAGCGGAAAACGCCGCAAATACTGGATGAATATACAGCCAATTGCGACAACGCCCACCTGACGCATGGCTAAAGGCCTACACGCCGACACAGCAAAAACCCGCATTCATCACTCACTCCAGTTGTGCCTGGTATTCCTTTTCGTATTGCCCGGCGAGCTGTTCCTTTTGCTTGTCGTCGAGCAACTTGCCGGCCATCTGGAAGAATTTCTGCTCCTCCTCCTTGAGATGGTGATGAACCTTGTCGGAAAGTTTTTTTGCAGTGGCCAGCCACGCCGGGCTGGACATCTCGGTCTCATCCAGTTCTTCCATCATCTCGTCCATTTCATGATGCTCGGAGATGGCATGTCGACTGAGGTCGACGCCATTGTCGAACTCCATCAGCGGGATGTAGAAGTGGCGTTCTTCGGCGGTCTCATGCGCCTGCAGTTCGGCCTTGAGCTGTTTGTAGGCTTCAACACGCTCCGGAGTATCACCGCTGGTTTCGACCAGAGCTTTGGCGTAATTGCGCTGACGGTCGTGGCTTTCGCGAAGGGCTTCGAAAATATTCATGGGGGGTCCTCATCAACCGCGTTCGAAATGACGCTGTAGAAGCTAGACCCCGACGCAACAGCGGCGGTTCCAAAGGGATGAGCAAGGACTTGGAAAGCGCCCGCCGGGCAGGATAGGCTGCGCGTTCACCTCACAAGGAAGTTGCGCATGACGTTGCGAATCGAGCTGTCGCAGAACCCTACGGAAGAACAGCGCAAGGCTATCCTCGAGCCGTTGATTGCGTACAACGACGCCCGGACCGGGGGCTCCACGTCGGAACCGTTCGCCCTGCTGGTGCGCGATGAACAGGACGCGATACTCGGCGGTTTGTATGGCCGGGTGATTTTCCAGTGGATGTACATCGAGTTGCTTTGCGTCCCGGAACAGGGTCGCGGACAGCGCATCGGCTCGGAACTGATGGCCATGGCGGAAAATCTGGCCAAGGAAAAGAACTGCCTGGGCATCTGGCTGGACACCTTCGATTTTCAGGCGCCGGCGTTCTACAAGAAGCTGGGATTCAGCCAGTTTGGCGAGATCGTTGATTACCCGCCGGGGCATAGCCGGCATTATTTCCAGAAGCGCTTGAAGGATTGAACCTCAAGG
>NZ_JABULD010000703.1:0-11243 GCF_014060985.1 Pseudomonas sp. MD195_PC81_125 | reverse complement strand
ACAAGCACCCACACGAATTGCTTGATTCAGTTGTTAAAGAGCGGTTGGTTAAGATCTTTCGTCTCAACCGAGGCGCGCATTCTACAGCAGCCTCATTTGCTGTCAAGTGATTATTTTCAGAAGCTTTCGAAGAATTCTTCAACAACTTCAACCACTTGCGCTTCCGATCTCTCGTTAGCGGGAGGCGAATTCTACAGCGTTACACGCTGCTGTCAACACCTCTTTTTCACCGCTTTCGACCGAGAAGACCGAACCGTCAAAAGAGCCAAACATCACCGCTCCTTCAACTCCTTCCAGGCTTCGATGAACTGAAGCGATCTGCCGTCGAAAACTGCGTAACTCGTTGAATCTCAAGGAGTTTTCCGTTTCGACTGCGCCGGAAGTGGGGCGAATTATAGACCTCCAGAATCTGCCGTCAACCGTTAATTTCAGTTTTCTGTGTCCCTCAAAAAATTCCTTCTATATATAGACGCAACCGCCACGGATGCGCAGCATATAGTCCATCGCCCAAGACACCGCCTTCGGGTGACGCCTCACAATGACAGCCCATCTTCCTGGCTCCCGAATCCGCCCTACCCCCGCCCCCTTGCTTAATCCAGGCGAGACCGTGGTGTTGTTCGACGGCGTCTGCAAGCTATGCAACGGCTGGGCGCGTTTTCTGATTCGTCACGACAACAAGCAGCGGGTGCGCCTGGCGGCGGTGCAATCGCCAGAAGGTCAGGCATTGCTGGCATGGGCCGGTCTTCCGGTCGACGAGTTCGACACGATGGCGGTGATTCGCGACGAGCATTACTGGGTGCGCTCCGATGCGTTCTTCGAAGTCATTGCACAACTGCCGGCTCGTTGGTCGCCGGTCAGGCTTCTGCGAGTTTTCCCACGAGTACTCAGAGATTGGGCCTAGACCGCGTGGCATCGAATCGTTATCGGATTTTTGGCAAGTACGACACCTGCCTGTTGCCCGACCCCGATCACGAACGTCGCTTTCTCAAGTCGCCAATGTGAATGCTCCGCTACAGCATCAACTGCAGCCACTGCCCCGGCGTCATCTTCGTATACGTAGCACTTTTGCCATCACCGAAACGCTTAAACCATGTCCCCCAGCGATGCAACCCGGCGGCCCAGACCCTGTGGTCACGCACCAACCCATTACCTCATGCACTTGACCATTGCGCAGTTGGCGGATCGGCTTGCCCGCATAAACCAGCCCCCCCTCGATCGTCGACAACCCCGGCGTTTTCGCTGACGAGGAAATGCCGTGCTCGATCGAGTCGATGCGTTTGAAGTGATGGCGCTGCTCATCGATGATCGCCGACGACCGCGTCGGCACCGAACTGCAACCACTAAGGATGGCGACACCGGCCTCTCTCGCTCGGGCATCGAGTACGCCGATGCCATTGACGAACGTCCGGCAGTCCGCCAGATCGCAATAGTTGACGCCCGCCTCGATGCAGCTTTCGGCCACCGCATAGGATTGCAAAGTTTCCATACCCGCCAACCACCAACACCCTGAGTGCCATCAACGCTTCCCTGAACAATTCAACAACTGCCCCGTAACCGGGTTCGGCGCAGCTTCCCTGATATCACGGGCCAGGCAAGACAGCGTCGGTAGAGTCAGCGCCGTATCGTCCAGATCGATTCCAGTCACCGGGATAACATGCAGCACTGGCGATGCCATATCGACTTGTACGATGTCTTATCACAGGGTATTACTACGTCTCCTCAACAAAAATAAAACCACGGAGATCGCTACATGGACTCATTCCTGTCCGCCAAGCCTGAAAGCCTTGATCAAACGAAAGGCAATACCCGCCGCAGTTTCCTGAAAAAGTCGCTCGCTGTTTCCGCCACGCTCGCCACCGTCGGCAGCGCCGCACTGCCCCGCTTCTCCGATGCCGCCGAACCTTTGAGTCAGCGCTACCCTGATCCACTGATTCACATCCTCGACGACAGCTTCCTGGATCTGCGTATTTTCAACGCCAGTGTTGAAAAACTCGCCACCGGCATGCGCTGGGCCGAAGGACCGGTGTGGGTCGGTGATGGCCGGTATCTGTTGGTCAGTGACATCCCCAATAATCGCATCATGCGCTGGGACGAAATCACCGACTCCTTCACGGTGTACCGCGAACATTCAAACTTCTCCAACGGCATGTGCCGGGATCGCCAAGGGCGACTGATCGTTTGCGAAGGCTCCACCACCACTAGCGAAGGGCGCCGCATCACGCGCACCGAACACAATGGCACGAGCACCGTGCTGGCTGACAGTTTCGACGGCAAGCCCTTCAACTCGCCCAACGACATCGTCTGCAAAAGTGACGGCTCGATCTGGTTCACCGACCCGCCATTCCAGACCGGCAATAACTACGAAGGCCACAAAGTCACCCCGACCCAATCCCACGCCGTGTACCGCATCGACGGTGAGAGCCAAAAAGTCACTCGGGTAATCGACGACCTCAACGGTCCCAACGGCCTGTGCTTTTCTCCCGATGAAAAGACCCTGTATGTCGTCGAAGGTCGCGCCAAGCCCAATCGCCTGATCTGGGCGATTGCGGTGAAAGACGACGGCACCCTGGGCGAACGCCGCAAGCACATCGAAGGCTTGGACTATGCCGCGATTGACGGCATCAAATGCGACGAAGCGGGCAACCTGTGGTGTGGCTGGGGCGGCAATGGTGATCCCAAGGCCGACCTGGAAAAACTCGACGGTGTGCGCGTTTTCAATTTGCAGGGCAAGGCCATCGGGCACATTTCGCTGCCAGAGCGCTGCCCGAACCTGTGCTTCGGCGGACGCGAAGGCAATCGACTGTTCATGGCCAGCAGTCACTCGATCTACTCGTTGTTTGTAAATACACGTGGGACTACGTTTGCGTTGTAAAAACGACGCCGGTCTAGCGATGGTCCTTGAATATTGAAACAAGATCCTGCCGCGCATCCGAGGCTGCGCGGTGACGATCCTTGTCGCTGAATTATCGTTCGATAGCATGCCGCCCTGTATCGACGGCGCCGCCCAAGGGAGAAGTCAGAGTGCCTCGCCCTTGGCTATGTAATACGCGTTGACGAACGTTGCCGTATGCTGCAAGGCCTGACGTATGTCCGGTTTAACTATTCCATGCCTGTTGGCAAACCGCTCGACCGCCGCGGTGTTGAAACGAGTGGTCTGGATAAAGTCCAAGGCTTCGGGTTTTGTATTCAAAAACCACGCGACCGGAGGAATATTCAGTAGCCACTTCAGCAGTCGGAGTGAAATGTGATGTTTGGGAGACTTCAAGCCCAAAGGTTTAGCCACCTGTGCCAGGAGTTCTCGCAGATTTGGCGTTTGATCATCAAGCGCCAGCAGTTCCTCGCCCACCATGGCAGGATCAAAAGCACAAACAGCCGCCAGTTCGACCAGATAATCCACGGTGACCAGTGGCAGCCAGTGCTCGGCGGTACCGGGCACTGCAGTCATCTTGCCCTGCACCAGATTGCGTATCAGCGCCACCAGCGGCTGACCGTCAACGATATGCCCGGTGCGGCTGTGGCCACAGACCGTCGCAGGGTGGACAACGGTCATCTCACCACCCTTGGCGGACATGACCTGCTGGGTCGCAAAATGCGCTTCGAGCTTGCTTGCCTCGTAACCACCGACACGCCGGTAGACGGCGGGCCAGTTCGTCAACTCCGGCTGACGAGGATCAATGCCGATGCGTTGCAGATGTTCATGATTGTTCAGCATGTAGCCGCCGATCATCACTAAACGGCTTTTTTGCTCAGCCGCCAACAGCGCCACACGCTTTGCCCCCTGCACATTCACCGCGCGAGAACGCTCCACCGAAAGACCCCATGCGAAGTGGGCGCCCAGATGGAATATGACGCTGGCGCCCCTCATCACCTCCTGATCAGCCAGGCTCAGCCCGAGATTGTCCTGTTCCAGATCGCCAGCCACGGCAAATACCCGTGTCGCGCACCCGCCTAAACTATCAACTTGCTCGCGCAACGCAGCCAGCCGCTCCGGGCGACGCATCAGCACCCGAAGGGTGTGACCTTTTGCACTCAGTTTCGCCAGCAAATGTTGACCGATAAAGCCGGTACCCCCCGTGACAAAGCACTCCACGCTCATTTCCCTGCTCCTTGTTGAAGGTGAGAAATCCAGCGTAAAGTATCGACCCAACTCTACAGTCAAGCGGTGTTTTCATGAAAATCGGCGAACTCGAGGCTCGCAGCGGCGCCAGCCGTCATACCTTGCGTTACTACGAGCAGATCGGCCTGATCTCACCGCTGCGGCAAACCAACAATTATCGTGTCTACACCGAGCAAACCCTGCAGGATCTGGACTTTATCCAGCGCGCGCAAAGCATGGGATTTTCCCTGGGGGAAATAGGCGAGATTCTGGATGCGCAGCGCAACAAGCTGATCGATTGTGCTGACGGCGCGAAGCTGATTGAAAAGAAGATGGCCGAAATCAAACAGAAAATTGCCAACCTCCAAAGCATTCATCGGTACCTGGATATAGAGCGTGCGGCCCTCGAAGCGAGTGCTGCCAGGCAACTTGAGCTTCAACAGTTGAGCGACGCTGCCAATCATTGAACCTACGGCAAATGCCGTGGGGAGACTCCTGCGCAAAGTGTTCTGCCTGCAACATCCTGCGCCACAACGGTGTGCCGCTGGGCAAGGCGGATTATGTGCAGCACATGTTTGCGTATTTAAGGAAGTAATTGCAGCGAGAGCTTCGGGTCAATCAGGATTGAGCCGGAGTTTTTGCAGAAGAAACGCCAGTGACTCCACCGCCCCGTGATAACTCCGCGTTGATCGCTGCGCATCCCATGACATGGCATCGTCCACACAGAAATCGCCAACGCATTCCATGCTCAGATCCTCCTCGAGCAGTCCGAGCGGAATCCACACGTAAGGCGATTCGCGAAGCGGGTTGGGCACGGTCGAGCCGCATTGTGCGCAGAAGTCGTTTCTGTAGCCGCTGGGTTTGACCCAACTGTTAATCAAGTCCTGCCCTGCATCCCAGCGAAAGTCCCGAGCGTTGACCAGAGTGGCGAGGTTGAACCCGACACCGGTTTGCTTGCGACACAACGAGCAGTGGCAGCGATAGAAAAAGCGCGGTTCCACTGAGAGGGAAAAGCGTACTGCCGCGCAAAGACACTGCCCTGTTGTCATGGGGACCTCCTTGGAAAAACGATTGATCAGGCGCTGGCGTCAGGTTTAGAAACAAGCGCGCCGGCAGAACCTCAGGTTACAGACAGAATTTATTGCGCCAAGCGTTGACAGAGATTTGAATGGAATCGTCTATCGAGATGGCAATCCCTCCTTTTGCGCTCAAAGCCTAAATCAGCTTTTCGACCAAAACCGTGTCCGCCTTGATAGACATATCGCCAAAATCGCCCTCGAGAGATAGAACGTTTTCAACAAAGCTGATCCCTTCCAGCTCTCCGAGGACGCGAGAATTTTGAATGTGCAGAGCACCGAGACTGATGGGCAACTCTGCGCCATCGATATTCCACGCCGTCAGTTTGCATCGGCATCCGTCCTTCAGGCTGACGACCATTTCGAAACAGCGATGTGCCTGATCCAACGTGAACGATAAAACGTCGCTACTTTCGAGCGCTTGTACATCCATACTGAGCTTCTTATGTTTAAAAGCGCATTCTAACGATCTGCGAGGCCCCGGCCATGACTCAGATAAAAAAACCCGAAGACGCTCCCGCCGCATTCCAGGCAGTCTGGAACGCTCACGACATGGCGGCACTCGGAGCTCTGTTCGATCCGCAAGCGACGTTCGTCAATCGTTTCGGCCACTTTGTTCGGGGCGTCGAGCAGATCGTTGCGCTGCACGTGCCCATTCACCAGACGATCTATCGTGACTCCACTCTTGAGAATGAACTGATCGATATCGACCCTGTTGCTGACGGGGTGGCGATCATTCACTTCTGGAGTCGTTTGTCGGCCGGTGCTGCGCATCCGGCCGGAGCGCATGTGGTCGATACGCTGATTCTCGCGGTGCTGATCAGGCAGAACGAGGCTTGGCGCATCAGAGCGCTGGAGAATGTGACCCTGACCAACCCGCGCACAGGTGACGCCACCCTGCGTGATTAGCGGTAATCCGTTTCAGCGCACCGCAAAAGGTTTTTCGCTGCATGCTGCATCCGTTTCACCCCCTGCTCCGTACATTCAACACCCTCATTCGAAGGGTCGAAGAATCAAGGAGACGCACCATGCACATGCTCATCAAACGCCTTACTGTCGCTTGCTTCACTCTGCTCTGCCTCGGCGCTGGATCCAGCTTTGCCGCCGATACCGTGATGGTTGGCGGAGCGGCCATGTATCCAACGAAGACCATCGTCGAGAACGCAGTCAACTCCAAGGATCACACGACCCTGGTCGCTGCGGTCAAGGCCGCCGGGCTGGTGGATACGCTCAACAGCAAGGGACCGTTCACGGTCTTCGCCCCCACCAACGAAGCCTTCGCAAAACTGCCCGCCGGCACGGTCGATACCTTGGTCAAGCCTGAACACAAGGCGGACCTGACGAAGATCCTGACTTACCACGTCGTGGCCGGCACTCACACTGCCAAACAGCTGATGGACGACGCCAAAATGCACGGCGGCAAAGTGATGCTGAAAACCGTCGAGGGCGAATCGCTGACTGTCATGCTACATGATGGCAAGTTGTGGGTGCAGGACGCCAAAGGTGGTAAGGCCGCCGTTACCATCGCGGACGTCATGCAATCCAATGGCGTGATTCATGTGGTCGATACGGTGCTGATGCCGAACTGACCGGTTGACGTGGGCGGGCTCTCGTCAGAGCGTCCGCCAACGTCACGATTGAAGTGCCTTGCGACTCACGCCGAACGCTTTTCCACCCAGCGTCGATATTGCCGAGTACGAAACGCCATGCCGATCTGCTGCAGAATCAGCGCGCGCAACGGTGACACGTTCGGCTCGGGCTTTTTCGCCCGACTGAGTTTACCCAGCTGAAACTTCACCACCGCCATGTTCGCCAGGGCGGCAACGGCCTTGTTTTTCCAAGTGATCGGCGGTAATTGCGGGGCGTTGTCCTTGCCCTGCTGCCAGTCGCGCGGCAGGTGCGGATCGATGGCCAACGCGGTGCCGATGCCGACCATGTCCACACCACTGTGCACGACGCTTTCGGCAACCGGACGACGGCGGATGCCCCCCGTGACCATCACCGGCATTTTCGCAACGGTCTGGATATCCCGGGCAAACTCGACGAAATAGGCCTCACGAGCCAACGTGCGACCATCGCGCGCCTCACCCTGCATGGCCGGGACTTCGTAGCTGCCACCGGACAGTTCCACCAGATCCACGCCCAGATCGTTGAGCAACTCAACGACCTTTTTCGCGTCGTCAGCGGTGAATCCGCCGCGCTGGAAATCGGCAGAATTGAGTTTGACCGCTACGGCAAACTCTGCAGAAACCACGGCCCTGACTGCCTTGACGATCTCGACCAACAACCGCGCGCGGTTCTGCAGAGAGCCGCCCCACTCGTCCGTCCTTTGATTGGTCAGTGGCGAGAGAAACTGGCTCAACAGATAGCCGTGGGCGGCGTGGATTTCCACCCCAGTGAAGCCGGCCTGTTCACCGAGGCGTGCGGTGCGCGCAAAGCGCTGGATGACGTCCTCAATCACACTGGCGGTCATGGCGTGGGGCGTGGCGAAACGCTTGGACAGTTTGCCCAGGTCCAGCGGCACCGCTGATGGCGCCCAGGTTTTCTGCCCGAGGTTGGACTGCATCTGGCGCCCCGGATGATTGATCTGCAACCAGAACTGGGCACCGGCAGAACGGCCGATCCGCGCCCAGCGCTTGAACTTGTCGAGTTGCTGATCATCCTGCAGCACCACGCCGCCCGGCCCGGTCATGGCGCGGCCGTCGACCATCACGTTGCCGGTGATGATCAGCCCGGCACCACCGTCGGCCCACGCCTGATACAGACGCATCAGCTCTGCGGAGGGCGCCTGGTCGGCGTCCGCCATGTTTTCTTCCATGGCGGCTTTGGCGATGCGGTTCTTGATGGTTGAACCGTTGGGTAAGGTCAGGGGGTCGAACACATTCATGGAGCAGTCCTCAACTGGAGATGAGGCCACCATAAGATTGAAGTCAACTTTAAGGTCAATGACTTTTTTCAAGGTCATTCAATGTTGATTTCGCTCGACCCTGGCAAGTGCGTCACTAGATCCGCGCCCAACAACCGCGCAGGTGTGTAGGCACCGCCGGGTGGTGTTGTCCGCAACAGATAGCCGACCACCGCCAACGCAGCGTCGATCGTCAGGCTGTAAACGTTCGCGGTTTGCACGCGGGCGACTTTGCTTTCACCGCGCGCATTGCGGGCCTCGCCCCACACATAGGTGCCTTGGTCAGCACGTTTTGCCTGATCCGGACCGGTCACTGTCTTGCCGATGCGCGCCTTGAGCAGCCGCTGCACAAACGACAGTCCCAGCAACGGACGAATCCAGTTGGCGAGCCTGGCGCCGCGAATCATCCCCGCCGATCCCGGTATGAACACCTCGATATTGGCGATGCCGGTGGTGTGCCAGGCGGTGGACACATCGCCCCACGGGATGGTCATCGCCAGCTTCTCCCCGGCACCGAAATCGATACGCCGTACCCGATAGGCCAGCGGCACGGAAACAATCTTGCCGTCACGTCGGACCTTGCCACCCTGCGCCAGGCCTTCGATTGAAGTCTTGGCAGTGCCGGGTGAAAAGCTCGAACGTGAATCGAAGCCCAGCGCCAGATGCGTCGCATCCGGCAGCGCGTCTTTCAGGGCGGCGGCAACGCAGTCGGTCGGGACTACATCGAAGCCGACGCCGGGGCAAATGACTGACCCTGCTGCCCGCGCCCGCTCATTCAGGGACTGCGCATGTTCGAATACGGCAATCTCGCCAGTGATGTCCAGATAGTGCGCGCCGGCCCGCAGGCAGGCCTCGATCATCGGCGCGGCGGTCGCGGAAAACGGCCCCGCGCAATGCAGAATCAAACCGTGGCCCTTGATCTGCGCCAGCAACCGCGCAGGGTCGTCCAGACCGAACACCCGGGCTTCGAGACCCAGTTCCCGGGCCAACGCTTCGACCTTGTCGCGGCTACGTCCGGCCAACACCGGCCTGAGTCCACGCCTGACGGCATCGCGAGCGATCAGTTCGCCGGTATAGCCGTTGGCGCCATAAATCATCCATTTCATCGGTGTATCCGGTTGGTCTTGCTGACTCATGTCTGGCTCCTGAGTGGATTGATGACCGGCGTTATTGCCTTGCCCAATCAGCTTCAGACGCTAGCGTTAAAGTCAGGTTGAGGGTCAAGCAAAAGTCCGATGGCATCAGCACAAATTATTCGCAGCAGCGGGGTTGACCTTAAAGTGAGGTTTAAGGTGAGCATGCGCTGACCTGCTTGCTCGATGGAGCCCGGAAGATGCTCAAGACCCTTGTTTCCTCTGCCCTGTTATTGATAGGTGGTGCTTTCATGACGTTTGCAAATGCTGAGTCGGCGGCTGCCAGGGATCGCCAGATCCTGGTGATCATGACCAATCACGCCAGCTATCCCTCGCGATCCGATACCACCGGCTTGTGGCTGACCGAGTTGACCCACTTCACCGATGTGGTGGAAGCCGCCGGCTACACCACCGTGTTTGCCAGCCCCAACGGCGGCGCGGTGCCTTTGGACGAACGCAGTCTGGGCTGGTTGTACATGGACAAGGCTGCGCGGGCGCATCTGCAGTCTCCGGCCTTCCGCGCTCGCCTGGCCAATACGCTGCCGATCGCCGAGGTCGATCCGTCCCGCTTCGGCGTCATCTACTTCACCGGGGGCCATGGCGTCATGTGGGACTTTCCCGACAACCCTGACCTGCGCCGTGTCGCCGAAACCATCTACAACCAGGGCGGCATCGTGTCGGCCGTTTGCCATGGCGTGGCGGGGCTGCTGGATCTGAAAGACAGCCAAGGCCAGTTGATCATCAAGGGTCGAAACATCACCGGGTTCTCCGACCGCGAAGAGCTGCTCTCGGGCATGAAAAATCAGGTGCCGTTCTTTCTTGAGGACCGCCTGGTGAGCCAGGGCGCACGCTACCGCAAGGGCTGGCTGCCGTTCACTTCGTTTGCCATTACCGATGGAAGACTGGTGACCGGCCAGAACCCTCAATCGCCCAAGGCCGTGGCTGAAGCCGTGATGGCGGTGCTCAGCGCCGGCGAACGAACGCGCTGAATCTTTTTGTAGTGCCTACCCACCGGAGAAAGTCCGATTGAAAGTCGCGAGCGCCGTTTTAACAGGATTGCTGATCACCACTTTTGCCAACGCTGCGTTGGCGGAGACACCTGAAATGCCCGATCTGACCGAGACCACCACCATCGACATTGCCGGCCATTCAGTCCCCGTCGTCAAGGGTGGCCTGTATGACCGCTTTCGCTCCAATCCGCCGTTGTCGGTGATTGCGGCCGAAGTCCCGGGCGTTGATTTGAGCTGGTTCAAGGGCCTGGCGAAGAACAAGGTCGACATTGGTTTTGAGTCGTTTTCGCCCAATTTCTACTATCAGAACAGTCGTGTCACGGCGATCTACACAGCCGACCTCGACCGGCTCCGGGCGTTGATGCCGCCGGAAATACTGGCCACCGTGCAGCCGTTGCAAGTCTGGCCAGGACGTGGCTTGATCGCGTTTACTGCGTACACCTACGAGCATTGCGATAACGATGCCTATAACGAAGTAGCCGTGTCGATCATTACCAACAAACCCGGCAAAACCAACCTGGGACCGCTCACGTTGATTGGCCAGTCGATGTCAGAAGATTTCTGGGGTTATGTGCTCAAGTTGCCGGTCAATACCGAGCTGGCACGGGTGCGCGGAGTGGTCGGTTACAACCTGCCGAAGTGGCTGACCGGCATTGATCGCAAAGAAAACGGGCAATCCGTGATCTATGAGATCAGTGACAGCCAGACCGGCAAACCGGACGTGTCCTTCACCGCGAAGAAGCTCGACAAACTGTCGCGCGATGAGGATATCGTCACCAGCAGTTTCACCAACCTCGATCACCAGGGCCAACTGGCCTATGGCTACGCGGTGTCGCGCCAGCTCAGCCACGGTTCCAGCCGGGACGCGGATACCGCCACGCTGACGCTGGGCGATGGCAGCCTTTCTAATTATCTGCGCGACTTGAAGCTGGGGAAAATGCTCAAGTACGAATATGTCCCTGAGTTCCAGAGTGCGCTCTATGCGCCAAAACCGCTTGCCACGCTGGTTGGCAAGCGCTGAAA
>NZ_JABULD010000272.1:0-6136 GCF_014060985.1 Pseudomonas sp. MD195_PC81_125 | reverse complement strand
AATAAAATTTGTAGGTGTTAGATCGATGATCAATACTTCCCAGCAAGCCGATTAGCCGGCAGTTTCAAGACTGACAGAGGAAGAAGACCGTATGAGCCAGTTCAAAACGCTTACGACCGCCAGTGGCGCACCTGTCGCTGATAACCAGAATTCTCGCTCCGCCGGCCCTCGTGGCCCGCTGCTGCTCGACGATTTTCACCTGATCGAGAAACTTGCCCACTTCAACCGTGAAAACATTCCTGAGCGTCGTGTGCACGCCAAGGGCTCAGGTGCTTACGGTACGTTCACTGTCACTCGCGATATCACTGAATACACCAGCGCCAAACTGTTTGAGTCCGTGGGCAAGCAAACCCCAACATTCCTGCGCTTCTCCACTGTAGGCGGTGAACGCGGCTCGGCTGACACCGAGCGTGATCCACGTGGTTTCGCCCTGAAGTTCTACACCGAAGAAGGCAACTGGGACATCGTTGGCAACAACACTCCGGTGTTCTTCATTCGTGACCCGCTGAAGTTTCCTGACTTTATCCACACCCAGAAGCGTCTGCCGCAGAGCAACCTGAAAAGCGCGCAAATGATGTGGGACTTCTGGTCGCATTCGCCTGAAGCGCTGCACCAAGTGACCATTCTGTTTTCGGATCGTGGGATTCCCGACGGCTATCGTCATATGCATGGCTTTGGCAGCCACACCTACAGCCTGATCAACGCTCGAGGCGAGCGTCACTGGGTGAAATGGCACTACAAGACCCGGCAAGGGATCAAAAACCTCGCGCCGGCCGAGGCCGCGCGTCTCGCGGGTACCGACCCGGATTACGCTCAGCGTGACCTGTTCGAGGCCATCGAGCGTGGTGACTTCCCGAAATGGCGCGTGTGCATTCAGATCATGACTGAGGCTCAAGCTGCAGCGCATTACGAGAACCCGTTCGACGTGACCAAGACTTGGTCGCAGAAGGAGTTCCCGCTGATCGAAGTCGGCGAACTGGAACTGAACCGCAACCCGCTGAACTACTTCGCAGAAGTCGAGCAAGCCGCATTCGGTCCAAGCAATATGGTGCCAGGTGTTGGTCTGTCGCCGGATCGCATGCTGCAAGGTCGCGTATTCGCTTACGCCGATGCACACCGCTATCGCGTCGGCACCAACCACCAGCAATTGCCGGTGAATGCGCCGCGCAGCCCGGTCAATACCTACCAGCGCGACGGCTCGATGGCGTTCGGCAGCAACGGTGGTGCAGCGCCTAACTACGAGCCCAACAGCTACGTGGAATCACCGAAGCAGGCGCCGCGTTACGCTGAGCCTTCGTTGGCCTTGAGCGGTCCGGCAGATCGTTACGATCATCGCGAGGACAGCGATTACTACAGCCATGCGGGTGCGTTGTTCCGATTGATGAATGACGAACAGAAAGCGCTTCTGGTCAGCAACATCGCCGGCGCCATGAGCGGTGTTTCACCCGACGTGGTTGACCGTCAGTTGCAGCATTTCTTCAAAGCCGATCCGGCGTATGGAGAAGCAATCGCAAAGCTGCTCGACGTACAGCTTAACGAAGTCTAAACGAGAAGCAGAACCGCCCTCATTGAGGGCGGTTTTTGCGTTATTTCGCCAGCTTTTCTCAGAACATCTTCGCTTTTATTGCGCAAAACGGGTGACCTTCCGGTCGGCTTGGTTCAAACTACCGACTTTCAAGCAGGGAGATGTAGGGCGATGCAAGGCCACCCAGATGTTATCGATTACCTCAACACGTTGCTGACCGGCGAATTGGCCGCGCGTGACCAATATTTTGTTCACTCGCGGATGTATGAGGACTGGGGTTTCACCAAGCTCTACGAACGAATCAACCATGAGATGGAAGAAGAAGCCGGTCACGCCGACGCACTGATGCGCCGGATCCTGATGCTCGAAGGCACGCCGCGCATGCGCCCGGACGATCTCGACGTCGGTACCACCGTTCCGGAGATGCTCGAAGCCGATCTGCGTCTCGAGTACAAAGTTCGCGCCGCTCTGTGCAAAGGCATTGAGTTGTGCGAGCAGCACAAGGATTACGTCAGTCGCGAGATCCTGCGTGTTCAGCTCAACGACACCGAAGAAGATCACACCTATTGGCTGGAAAAACAGTTGGGCCTGATCAAGCTCATCGGTCTCGAGAATTACCTGCAATCGCACACCTGATTGCGCAGACACAAAAAAGCCCCTGTCACTGTACAAGTGACAGGGGCTTTTTCATGCCCTCAGATCAGGCCCGATCGCGAATCAACAATGGCTTGAGGTAGTGACCGGTGTGAGATTGCTTCATCTCGGCCACTTCCTCCGGCGTGCCGGTGGCGATGATCTGCCCACCCTTGGAGCCGCCTTCCGGCCCCAGGTCCACCAGCCAGTCGGCGGTCTTGATCACGTCCAGGTTGTGTTCGATCACCACCACTGTGTTGCCGTGGTCGCGCAGGCGATGCAACACGTCGAGCAGTTGCTGGATATCCGCGAAATGCAGGCCGGTGGTCGGCTCGTCGAGGATATACAGGGTCTTGCCGGTGTCACGCTTGGACAGCTCGCGAGACAGCTTGACCCGCTGTGCTTCACCACCGGACAGCGTGGTCGCAGACTGCCCGAGCTTGATGTACGACAGGCCCACATCCATCAACGTCTGCAGCTTGCGCGCCAGTGCAGGCACCGCGTCGAAGAACTCCCGTGCCTCCTCGATAGTCATCTCGAGGGTTTCGTGGATGCTCTTGCCCTTGTATTTGATCTCAAGGGTTTCGCGGTTGTAGCGCTTGCTCTTGCACACATCGCACGGCACGTAGATATCCGGCAGAAAGTGCATTTCGACCTTGATCAGACCATCGCCCTGACAGGCCTCGCAGCGCCCGCCCTTGACGTTGAACGAGAAACGCCCAGGGCCGTAACCACGGGAGCGCGATTCGGGCACACCGGCAAACAGTTCGCGGATGGGGGTGAACAGCCCGGTGTAGGTCGCCGGGTTGGAGCGCGGCGTGCGGCCGATCGGGCTCTGGTCGATATCGACGACCTTGTCGAGATGCTCCAGGCCCTTGATGCTGTCGTGCGCGGCCGCTTCCAGCGTGGTGGCACCGTTGAGTGCAGTAGCGCTCAACGGGAACAGCGTGTTGTTGATCAGCGTGGATTTGCCGGAGCCGGAAACGCCGGTCACGCAGGTCAGCAGGCCGATCGGAATTTCCAGATCGACATTGCGCAGGTTGTTGCCGCGCGCGCCTTTGAGCGACAGCGTCAGCTTCTTGTTGCGCGGCGTGCGTTTGGCCGGTACTTCGATCTTCACCCGGCCCGACAGGTATTTACCGGTCAACGAGTCCGGGTGCGCCATGACTTCGGCGGGCGTTCCTTCCGCCACGATCTGCCCGCCATGCACGCCGGCACCCGGGCCGATATCCACTACATAGTCGGCCAGGCGAATCGCGTCTTCATCGTGTTCGACCACAATCACCGTGTTGCCGATATCGCGCAGGTGCTTGAGGGTGCCGAGCAAGCGGTCGTTATCGCGCTGGTGCAAGCCAATGGAGGGTTCGTCGAGGATGTACAGCACTCCGACCAGACCGGCGCCGATCTGGCTGGCCAGACGAATCCGCTGTGCCTCGCCGCCGGACAATGTGTCAGCGCTGCGGTCGAGGGACAGATAGTCGAGGCCGACGTTGACCAGAAACTGCAGGCGCTCGCGGATTTCCTTGAGGATCTTGTCGGCGATCTCGCCACGGCGGCCGGTCATCTTCAGCTCGCCGAAGTACTCGCAGGCATCGCCGATCGGCAGGTTGGTCACCGCTGGCAGGGTTTTCTCGCCGACCCAAACGTGCCGCGCTTCACGACGCAGACGGGTGCCACGGCAATCCGGGCAGGCCTGGGTGCTGAGGAACTTGGCCAATTCTTCGCGGACGCTGGCCGATTCGGTTTCGCGGTAGCGGCGCTCAAGGTTAGGCACGATGCCTTCGAACGGATGCGAACGTTTGACGATGTCGCCGCGGTCGTTGAGGTACTTGAAGTCGACATTCTGTGAGCCGCTGCCGTGCAGGATGTGCTTCTGCTGTTCGGCGGTCAGCTCGTTGAATGGCTTCTCAAGACTGAACTTGTAGTGCGAGGCCAGTGAGCCGAGCATCTGGAAGTAATAGACGTTGCGCCGGTCCCAGCCGCGAATCGCGCCCTCGGCCAGGGTCAGTTCACCGTTGACCAGGCGCTTGATGTCGAAGAACTGTTTCACACCCAGACCATCACAGGTCGGGCAGGCGCCAGCCGGGTTGTTGAAAGAGAACAGCTTCGGCTCGAGCTCGCTGATCGCGTGGCCGCAGATCGGGCAGGCAAAACGCGCGGAGAAGATCATCTCTTCGCCCGGCTCATCGTCCATCGGCGCCACCAGGGCAATGCCGTCCGCCAGCTTGAGAGCGGTTTCGAACGATTCGGCCAGACGCTGCTGCAGGTCGGCACGGACCTTGAAACGGTCGACGATGACATCGATCGAGTGCTTCTTCTGTTTGTCCAGTTTCGGCAGCTCGTCGAGCTCGCAGATGCGGCCATTGACCCGCGCCCGGACGAAGCCTTGGGCGCGCAGCTCTTCGAACACCGACAGGTGTTCACCTTTGCGTTCGCGAACAACCGGCGCCAGCAACATCAGCTTGCTGCCTTCCGGCTGCGCCAGCACCAGGTCAACCATCTGGCTGACGGTCTGCGCTTCCAGCGGAATGTCGTGATCCGGGCAGCGTGGCGTACCGACGCGTGCATACAGCAAACGCAGGTAATCGTAGATTTCGGTGATGGTGCCGACCGTGGAGCGCGGGTTGTGCGAGGTCGACTTCTGCTCGATGGAGATGGCTGGCGACAAACCTTCAATGGTGTCGACGTCGGGTTTTTCCATCATCGACAGGAACTGTCGGGCGTAGGCCGACAGGGATTCGACATAGCGGCGCTGACCTTCGGCGTACAGCGTGTCGAAGGCCAGGGACGACTTGCCGGATCCGGACAGGCCGGTGATGACGATCAGTTTGTCCCGTGGCAGGGTCAGGTCGATGTTCTTCAGGTTGTGGGTACGGGCCCCACGTATCAGGATCTTGTCCAAAGTGGCCTCGCTCGGCGGGCGTCGAAAACGTAGGAGTATACGGGCAAATACTGGATGGATGCACACTATCAAATGAAGGGTTTTTTGCCTTGCATGAAGAGAGTTTCATCTATACGCGTCATAGCGTCGCGATATACCCCGTCTTTCGATGGGACTGGTAGAATCGCCGCCGGTTCACACGAGGTTTTTCCATGCACGATCCCCACAGCGAACGCATGAGTGGCAGCGAGACCCGCGCAGCGAGCGGTCTGGCCCTGGTGTTCGCCTTCCGTATGCTTGGCATGTTCATGGTGTTGCCGGTCCTGGCGACCTACGGCATGGACCTGGCGGGAGCGACCCCGGCCCTGATCGGGCTGGCGATTGGCGCTTACGGCCTGACCCAGGCGATTTTCCAGATTCCGTTCGGGATCATTTCCGACCGCATCGGCCGGCGTCCGGTGATTTTCCTCGGGCTGATCGTTTTCGCCCTCGGCAGTGTGCTGGCGGCTCAGGCCGATTCGATCTGGGGCGTGATTGCCGGACGCATCCTGCAGGGGGCCGGGGCAATTTCTGCGGCGGTGATGGCGTTGCTTTCCGACCTGACCCGTGAACAACACCGCACCAAAGCCATGGCCATGATTGGCATGACCATCGGTCTGTCGTTCGCCGTGGCGATGGTGGTCGGGCCGTTGTTGACCCGGGCCTTTGGCCTGTCCGGACTGTTTCTCGCCACCGGCGGCATGGCGCTGGTGGGCATCCTGATCATTATGTTCATGGTGCCGAAATCCACCGGGCCGCTGAGCCATCGTGAATCCGGCGTGGCGCGTCAGGCCTTGATGCCGACACTCAAGCATCCGGACCTGTTGCGCCTGGACCTCGGCATCTTTGTGTTACATGCCATGTTGATGTCCAGCTTCGTTGCCTTGCCGCTGGCACTGGTGGAAAGAGCCGGGTTGCCCAAGGAGCAGCACTGGTGGGTCTATCTCACCGCGCTGCTGATCTCTTTCTTCGCCATGATTCCGTTCATCATCTACGGCGAGAAGAAACGCAAAATGAAACGAATCTTGCTTGGCGCCGTCCTGACGCTGATGCTCACT
>NZ_JABULD010000614.1:0-11786 GCF_014060985.1 Pseudomonas sp. MD195_PC81_125 | reverse complement strand
CCAGCTCCCACAGGTTTCTTTTAGTGTGCACAACATTTGTGAACGACCGAAATCACTGTGGGAGCTGGCTTGCCAGCGATGGGGCCAGATCAGGCGATACACCTGTCAGAGGGAAATCGGTTTACGCCCGGCAAACGAATGCGCCAGCGTCCCACCATCCACCAGCTCCAGCTCACCACCCAGCGGCACACCGTGGGCAATCCGCGAGGCGATCAGGCCTTTGTTGCTGAGCAGTTGAGCGATGTAATGCGCGGTCGCCTCCCCCTCCACCGTCGGGTTGGTGGCGAGGATGACTTCGGTAAAGGTGCCAGCCTCTTCGATGCGCGTCATCAACTGCGGAATACCGATGGCTTCCGGCCCCAGACCGTCGAGCGGCGACAGGTGGCCCTTGAGCACGAAGTAGCGTCCACGGAAACCGGTCTGCTCCACCGCATACACGTCCATCGGCCCTTCCACCACGCACAGCAGCGTGTCGTCGCGGCGCGTGTCGGCGCATTGCGGGCACAGATCGTCTTCGGTCAGCGTGCGGCACTGACGGCAGTGACCCACCCCTTCCATGGCCTGGCTCAAAGCCTGGGCCAGGCGCGTGCCGCCGCTGCGGTCACGTTCGAGCAACTGCAACGCCATGCGCTGGGCGGTTTTCTGACCCACGCCGGGCAAGGTGCGCAGGGCGTCGATCAGTTGGCGAATCAAAGGGCTGAAGCTCATGGGTAAAAAGTCCGACAAAACAACGAGACGCGGTTTATACCCGCGCCTCCGGCCAGCGTCAAATGCTCAGTCCTGGGCGACCTTCACCACCAGTTTGCCGAAGTTGCGCCCCTCCAGCAGACCGATAAACGCCTCGGGCGCCTGCTCCAGACCTTCCACCACGTCTTCGCGGAATTTCACCTTGCCGTCGCGCACCCACGGCACCATGTGGCTGATGAACTCCGGCTGACGGTCGCCGTAGTCATCAAACACGATGAAGCCCTGAATCCGCACACGCTTGGTCAGCAACGTACGCTGCAGCATCGGCAGGCGATCCGGACCTTGCGGCGCTTCAGTGGCGTTGTAACCGGCAATCAGCCCGCACAGCGGAATGCGCGCCTTGGGATTGAGCAGCGGCACCACCGCATCGAACACATGCCCGCCCACGTTTTCATAATAGATATCGATGCCGTTCGGGCAGGCTTTGGCCAGTTGCTCGGCAAAGTCCGGCGCCTTGTGATCGATGCAGGCATCGAAACCCAGCTCCTCGACCACGTATTGGCATTTGTCGGCACCACCGGCCACACCCACGGCGCGCAGGCCTTTGATCTTTGCCACTTGACCCACCACCGAGCCGACGGCGCCGGACGCAGCTGCGACGACAAGCGTTTCACCTTCTTTCGGCTGACCGATGTCGATCAGCCCCATGTACGCAGTCATACCCGGCATGCCCAACACGCCAAGCGCCATCGACGGACTCGGCAGGCCGGACGGGATCGGCATGATGTTGCGGCCATCGCTGATGCTGTGGCTCTGCCAGCCGGTGAGGCCGACCACCAGATCGCCTTGGTGGAATTTCGGATGACGCGAATCCTCGACTCGGCTGACAGCACCACCGGTCATCACTTCGCCGATTTGTACCGGCGCGGCGTAGGACGGTGCGTCACTCATGCGTCCGCGCATGTAAGGGTCCAGCGACAGGTACAGGGTCTTGAGCAGCACCTGGCCATCTTCGAGATCCGGCAACGCTTCGCGCTCCAGACGGAAGTTTTCCGGAGTCGGCGCGCCGACCGGGCGCGAGGCGAGGACGAAGCGTTGATTGAGGGTCAGAGGGTCGGACATGTCAGCGTCTCCTGTGAATGATGAATTCGGGGGTATAGGGAGCAGACCTTGGTGGCATCACAGCGTTCGATGTTTCTACTAGACGCCTGTGGCGAGGGAGCTTGCTCCCGCTGGAGTGCGAAGCGCTCCCCCTGCTTCCTTTCAGGTATACCGGGTTTTCAGGGTTTACGACGACTTCGTCGCCGAGCGGGAGCACGCTCCCTCGCCACAAACGAACACCCGAACGCCCCAAGAGACGGAAAAAAAAAATGCCAGGCGCGATGCCTGGCATTTTGTGTAGCTCATCCAACCCGCGTTGGCGAATCAGAATGGCAGTTTCATCCCCGCTGGCAGGTTCATGCCGGCGGTCATGCTGCCCATTTTTTCCTGGCTGTTGGCTTCGATCTTGCGCACGGCGTCGTTGACGGCGGCGGCGACCACGGCTTCGAGCATTTCCTTGTCATCTTCGCTCAGGCCTTCAACCAGGCTTGGGTCGATGCTGACGCTTTTCACGTCGTGACGACCGGTCATGACCACGGTGACCATATCGCCACCGGCCTTGCCAGTGACTTCGGCGTTGGCCAGTTCTTCCTGCATCTTGGCCATTTTTTCCTGCATCTGCTGCGCCTGCTTCATCAGGCCGGCCATGCCACCTTTCATCATGGGAATCACCTCAAAAGTACTTGGATCAAAACAGCGCCCGGCGCTTAACCCGAACGCCCTCAGTTATTAGCCTTGGGCGACCAAGGCATCGACAGGTTCAATAGTATCGTGTCGCACCACCGCACCGAACTGTTGGACCATCTGCTGGATGAACGGATCGCCGTGGATCGATTCCTCCGCCTCGCGCTGACGGTTGGCCCGACGCCGCGAAGCAGCTTGCGCCGGGGTTTCCTGCTCAGGCTTGATCAGCTCGATGGTCAGGCTCAGCGTGCGACCGTGGAACTGGTTCAACGCGTCGTTCAGACGCCGCTGTTGCGTGGCGTTGAACAGTGCGCTGTGCGCCGGGTCCAGGTGCATCAGCCAATGGTCGCCATCGACCGCGATCAGCGTGCAGTTGGCGGCGATGCTGCCGGTCATGCCGGAGATCGGCAGTTGCGGGAACAGCTCCAGCCATTGCAACGCCAGACCGGTGGCCGGCGCGGCGGCAGGCTCTGGCTCAGGTTCCGGGGCCGGCTCGGCGGTGTGTTCGCTGGCCAGGTCGTCGAGGTAGCTGTAAGCCGAATCCATGTCCGGCTCGATGTAGTCTTCGTCCAGCGGCGGCTCGTCGTCCAGATCCATGCCCGGCGTGGCGGCATCGACGTCGGCGACCGACGGTTCGGGAATCGGCGCAGCGGCCCACTCGGGCGCGTCCGGCACCACGCTGTCCGGGGGTCGGCAGCGGCATCGGCGGCAATTCGGGCTGCTCGCTGGCGGTTTCCAGTACCGGCTCGACGGCCGGCTGCTGCACAGGCGCGGGTTCCGGCTCAGGTTCGACCGGATCGTTCCACGGCAGATCGACCACCGCTTCGGCGACTGGCTCTGGCTCTGCTTCCGGCGCAGGTGCCGGCGCGGCGGTCACCACAGGCGCTGCCTCCGGAACCGGCGCAGCAACCGCCGCTGGCGTTGGCGCAACGGCCGCAGCGACTACCGGCGCAGGCTTGGGCGCGGCAGCCACGGAGTTTGCGGAATCAACTGTGGCCTGGCTGATCCCCACTGGCTTTAGCGGTTGCCTCGGGGCGTCCGCGGTGTCTGCGGGCCGGAAGGCCAACATCCTTAGCAGCACCATCTCGAAACCGCCACGCGGGTCCGGCGCCAGCGGCAAGTCGCGGCGGCCGATCAGGCCCATCTGGTAATAAAACTGCACGTCTTCGGCCGGCAGCGCCTGAGCCAAAGCCAATACGCGGTCACGGTCGCCATGACCGTTGTCGACACCTTCAGGCAAGGCCTGGGCAATGGCGACACGGTGCAGCACGTTGAGCATTTCCGAGAGCACACCATTCCAGTCCGGGCCCTGCTCGGCCAGGTGGCGCACGGCTTCGAGCAACGCCTTGGCGTCGCCTTCGATCAGTGCATGCAGCACGTCGAAGACCTGGCCGTGATCCAGCGTGCCGAGCATGGCCCGCACATCGGCGGCCAATACCTTGCCTTCACCGAAGGCGATGGCCTGATCGGTCAGGCTCATGGCGTCACGCATCGAGCCATCGGCGGCGCGGCCCAGCAGCCACAGCGCGTCGTCTTCGAACGGCACGTTTTCGGCGCCGAGGACGTGGGTCAAATGCTCGACCACGCGCTCGGGCGTCATGTTCTTCAGCGAGAACTGCAGGCAACGCGACAAAATCGTTGCCGGAAGTTTCTGCGGATCCGTGGTCGCGAGGATGAACTTGACGTACGGCGGCGGCTCTTCGAGGGTTTTCAGCAGCGCATTGAAGGAATGGCTGGAGAGCATGTGCACTTCGTCGATCAGGTAGACCTTGAAACGCCCACGGCTCGGCGCGTACTGCACGTTATCGAGCAGTTCGCGGGTGTCCTCAACCTTGGTCCGGCTCGCGGCGTCGATCTCGATCAGGTCGACGAAGCGCCCTTCATCGATCTCGCGGCACACCGAACACTCGCCGCAGGGGCTGGAAGTGATACCTGTCTCACAGTTCAGGCATTTGGCAATGATCCGCGCAATGGTGGTCTTGCCGACCCCGCGAGTACCGGTGAACAGGTACGCGTGGTGCAGCCGCTGGCTGTCCAAGGCATTGATCAGAGCCTTGAGCACATGGGTCTGGCCGACCATTTCGCGGAACGAGCGCGGACGCCATTTACGTGCAAGAACCTGATAACTCATCGAAAACCGTCGCAACGAAGGAAGCTGAAGCGGCTAATGCTAGCGGAGCAAGGGCAAAATTGCATCCGGTGTGCTCGTCTAATCTGGCTAAGCTGCTGTTGGCGAGGAAATTTCGCTCGTGGTCGGGACTCATCGGAGCATTTATGCGTTGGGCCTTGGGAGCTTTGTTGGGGATCAGTCTGAGCGTGAACGCCGCCGAACCGCCGCTGCGCTTCGTCGTGGCCGACAGCTGGGCGATGCCCATGGTGCAAATCGAGCACGGCCGCCCCACCCAGGGCATTCTCCACGACATCATGCTCAGCCTGGCGACACAGGTCGGCGTACCCGCCGAATTCCATGTGCTGCCGCGCGCCCGGGTGCAGAACGCCATGGAACACGGTGAAGTCGACGTGCGCTGCTATGCCGCACAATCGTGGCTACCGAATCAGTCCGGAGACTACATCTGGAGCCTCCCGCTGCTGTTCCAGCGCGATCTGCTGATCAGCCGCGACAATCAACCGCTCCACATCGATCCCGCCCGCCTGCCCCGGCAATCGATCGGCACCGTGCTCGGCTACACCTACCCGACTCTGCAGCCGCTGTTCGACGCCGACCACCTGCAACGCGACGACGCGCGCAATCAGGAACAAGTGCTGGAAAAACTCCTGGCCGGGCGTTATCGCTATGCGGTGAGCAATCAATGGACACTGGACTGGTTCAATCAGCGCCTGCTGCCCACGCAGCAACTGCAGGGGGTGGCGGTGCTGCAGGAACAGCATGTCGGCTGCTATGTGAGGAATGATCCGCAGGTGCCGGTGCAGCGAATTCTGCGCACGTTGCTGCGGATGAAAATGTCGGGGGAGATTGATGACATCATCCGGTTGTATACCGGATCCTCTCAAACCACCCCATAACCCCTTTTTTGGGGCGAGACATTTCCCACAGAGGATTATTCAGTAACCGTGCGACTCACGGAATTTCTGGTAGTCGTGAAACTCGATCCACTCGACCACATCATACGGCAGGTAAAGCTGCTGGCGGGCGCGGGAGATGGCGATGTACACGGCGCAGATCCGCTGATCGAACGCGTAGGCGTCCTTGAACTGCACGTTAGTCAGCAGTTCGGGCGTCAGCAGAACGCGGTCGAACTCCATGCCGCCCGCCTCCTGCGCCGGCATCAGCAGGCAGCTTTTGCCGGGGCTGCCGATCATCCGGTTGAGCCGGGTCAGGTCAGCGACCTTGAAGCCCTTCTCCAGCTCGGCCTCGACCCACAGAAACGCCTCGTCGTACTGGTTGGCCTCGCGCAGCTGCTGCCACTTCGGCACGTCGCTGAAATAGCGATGCGCGCCCTTCTCGCTGTGCGTGGAACTGTAGTAATCGACCCTGAACAACTCGATGGCACTGGTCATGAAGTGTTCGAGGTCGCGCTGCGCTTTCATGTCGGCAAAGCTGAACGGGCAATTGGCATCGTGCAGCTGCATCGCCCACTTCATGGTGTCCCACGGTGACGCCGTCAGCACCACACAACCTTGCGGCGGGACAAAGCCCTGTGGATAAAACTCGATGCCGACGTCCGCCTCACGCGCGCCTTCGAAGGGTATCTTGCTCTTTTCCGAGTGCCGGGAAATCAGCGGATTGACCAGACGCTCGACGTTGCGCCCCGAACGCACTGAATAAGTGATATCGCTCTGGCGCACTTCACGCTTTCTTTTCACCAGATCACGCTCGGCGTGCTGGTACTCATCGCCCAGCGTGATCAGCACCTGCCGGCCGCGCTCGATAATCTGCAGCAGCGACGCGGGAATGTCCTGACTCTCGTCGATCAGCACATGGGTATACCGCGGCGGCACCACGCAGCCCGCGAGGCTTGCCCGCTTGATCAGCAACAAGGCTTCGAAGCCGCTCTGCCGGCCCCATGCCGGGTTGGCCTCGAGGTAAGTCCAGACGCGGCTCGAATACTCCAGCAACACCTTGGACTCAAGGCTGGACAAGGACAGTTTGAAATGCGGCAGATGATGCGCCGACAGACTGTAGTCCCGGGAGTGGCAATAGCGCTCGAGGGTTTCCAGACAAACGCTCAGGGTGCATTGCGCGTCGTGCTCGCGAAAGCCCAGGATATTCAGCGCCTGCGCCAGACTCTGTTTGCTCGCGACCCGACCGGCGGCGCCTGCGGGTGGCAGCTTGCGCCCATAAATCAGCCCGCGTGCGAACGCTTCAAAGGTGATGCCGGGTTTGCGGTCACCGGTAACGCCCATGCGTTGGCGGAGCGTCGCGAGTTTTTCCGGCGTGCGTGCCAGCAGCAGGGTTTTCGCGGGATCCAGACACTCGGTCAAGGCGCCGATCAGGTGACTCTTGCCGATCCCGGCGTAGCCTTGGACGTGCAGGTCTTCATCGAGGTTGGCGCGGAAGGTTCTGACCAGTTTGTCTTGCGCAGCGCTGAGCCAGCGCTCGCGGTGTGCCGGGCTGATCATCTGCTGGCTGAACGGATTATTGGCCGCGTGGTGGCGCGTCTTGAACTCGTCATCCCACTTGCCATCCGGCAGCAGATAATCCTGCGCCGACACCTCGTCAGCCAACAGCAAACGCAGATTCAATCCCCTGATGGCGTTCAGGCCGAAATACAGCTGACGCGGATCGAACAGTCGTTGCGCCTCGGACAACAACCCTGTCCGGCCATCGACCGCCCACGCAATCAGCCGCGCCAGCACCTTCTCCGCCGCAGCGGCAGTGAGATCCTTCTCGGCGGCCTGAGCCAGATTCTGGATGACCAGCACGGCGGCGAGCTGCGCATCTGTCAGCGTGTCGAGGATTTTCACGCCATCGGGCTGCAACAGGCTCGCGCAGGTCTCGTCCGTCACGGGCAAGTAAACGGCGGTGGATAAATCGTGATGTTCCGGGTGCATACAACCTCGTAGCCAGGGCGCGAACTTGTCAACGACGCGCGCAGCAAGACGGTGGAGTATGCCACTGTTCAACCTTGGTGGCTGAACAGGCATCGGGGGGCAGCCTTCGCGAGCAGGCTCGCTCCCACAGGGGCTGGCGTGAAAGCCCAAATCGCAGGCATAAAAAAACCGCAGTGGGCGAAACCCATGCAGTTCTGTTGAAGCGTTCTTTGTTCGTTAAGGTGGTAACCCCACCAGCCACACCCCGGCACACAATGTTCCCGCTGTGGCTGCTTCCTTCCGGATCTGACCAGGTTCACGGGTAATCGTTGCGGGGGGACCGATGGGGTCACCATAACGACACTCACCTGTCGGCGAGCCGCGCCATTGTACCTGTCTGAGATGAAGTTACAACCGTTGGTTGCAGATAAAAATATGAACGGGTTCAAGGACATGCGCTGAGCCCGAAAAGATAGCAGCCTGCGGCAGCGCCTACAGGGTCAGCACCTCGTCCGCTTTGCCGCCCGCCTGCTGGATCACCAGATGAATGAAGTGCAGTTTGGCAATCGCCGCCGCCGGCAGCACGAACGGGTAGAAATCCGGCTGCCCCATGCTGCGCGACAGTTCGTTGAGCATGCCCGCCAGTTCGATCCAGGCGTTGACGAACGACAGGAACGCCGCGCCGCCGGGATGCTCTGGGTCATACAGTGTGCTGGGTGGAAACGGCTGATAGTCGAAGTCCATCTCCCGTGCACTCATGCCGAAACCCAGTGCAGTGTCCACCGCGTCCATCATGTGCAGGTAGTGCGCCCAGGTTTCCGCCCAGTCTTCCCACGGGTGCATGGTCGCGTAGGCGCTGACGTAGTGTTGCGGCCAGTCCAGCGGCGCGCCTTGTTGATAGTGACGGTCGAGCGCTTCGGCGTAACTGGCGCGCTCGTCGCCGAACAGGTTGCGGAAGGCTTCGAGCCACGGGCCGTTGGCGATCAGACGATCCCAGTAATAATGCCCGACCTCATGCCGGAAATGCCCGAGCAGCGTGCGATAAGGTTCATGCATCGCCGCCCCGCACCTGCTCGCGATGGGCGTCGTCGGCTTCTTTGATGTCGAGGGTGATCAGGCCGTTGGCGTGGCCGGTCATTGGCGCGTTGCCTTCGAGGTCGACGCCGATGAAATCAAAGGCCAGGCCGCGCTCTTCATCCACGGTTTTCGGGATGACCGGCAGCCCGAGGGTGATCAGTTGCGCCACCAGCCGGCGCTTGGCGATTTCCACTTTGCGCCAGCGCTCAGGGTTTTCCGGCACCGACAGGTCGGGGATGGTGCGATTGAGGCTGCAGGCGACGCACAGGCTGTCGCGGCCGTTATCCGGCAGCAGCCAATTGCAGGCGGCGGGAGTGTCGAGATTGGCGCAGCGGCGGAACAATCCGGCGTCGGGATCGGCATCGAGTGTCCAGCTACCGTCCTGCGGCCCGGGCTGCAGCGAGGTCAGGCGACTTGCTTCAGGCTGATAGCCGAGCATGGCGCTGCAAGCCAGGCACTGGCTGTTGCGAAAGAACAGCGACTGGCCGCAGCGGCACGGCCAGATTTTGCTGTTGCGTGAAGACTCGCCCATGAACGGCGCGACGATGCGAGAACTGAGCTGCTCGAAAAAGCGGTACATGGCGATCTCTCCCTGGGGCTTGCCAAGACTAGATCATCCTCGTGCGCTGATCGTTCCCACGCTTTGTGTGGGGAAAAGCAAAAGATCGCAGCCTGCGGCAGCTCCTACAGAATTAGTGTCTTGCCACATTGATCCCCTGTAGGAGCTGCGAAGGCTGCGATCTTTTGTTCTTAAACGGACAGACCGTGTCCCTTCAGGAAAGCGATAAACGCCTCTTCGTCCATCACCTTCACCCCCAGCTCATTGGCCTTGGTCAATTTCGAACCGGCTCCGGGCCCCGCCACTACGCAGTGGGTCTTGGCCGATACCGAACCGGCGACCTTGGCGCCAAGGCTTTCCAGATGTTCCTTGGCCACATCACGGCTCATCAGCTCGACCTTGCCGGTCAGCACCCAGGTTTCGCCGGACAACGGCAGGCCTTCGACGACTTTCTTCTCGCTGAGCCAGTGCATGCCGAAATCACGCAGCTGTTTCTCCGCCGCTTCGGCAATCTGCCGGTGCTCGGCCACAGCAAAAAACTCACGCACCGAATTGGCCTGCTTCTCCGGCAGCGCCTGGCGCATGTCCAGCCAGTCGGCATTCATTACCGCTTCCAGCGAACCGAACTTGTCTGCCAGTTTCTGCGCACCGCCCGGGCCGACAAAGGGAATGTGCAACTTGTCGAGCAGACCGCCAAGGGTGGTGCTGGCGGCGAACTCGGCGCCCAGTTCGCCCTGATCCTGAATCTGCAGGCCATGCCCCAACAACTCGCTGATCACCTGCTGGTTATGCGCATCTTCAAAGAAGCTGTGAATCTCGTGCGCCACTTCCAGGCCGATATCCGGCAGGTAGGTCAGCACTTGCGGCAACGCCTGCTGCACGCGCTCCAGCGAACCGAGCGAGCGCGCCAACACTTTGGCCGTCTCCTCGCCGACGTCGGGAATGCCCAGCGCATAAATGAACCGCGCCAGCCCCGGCTGCTTGCTGTCTTCAATCGCCGCCAGCAGCTTGTTGCTGGAGACTTCAGCGAAGCCCTCCAGATCAACAATGTCGTCGAACTTCAGCGCATACAGATCGGCCGGCGAACTGACCAGACCTTCGTCGACCAGTTGCTCGACGCTCTTGTCGCCAAGGCCTTCGATGTCCATCGCCCGACGCGAGACGAAGTGAATGATCGCCTGCTTCAGTTGCGCACCACAGGCCAGACGGCCAACGCAACGGTACACCGCACCTTCGCTGATGGTTTCCTTGCCTTTGCTGCGCTTGACCAGTTGCGTGCGCTCGACATGGGAGCCGCAGACCGGGCAGCTCTCTGGAATCGCCACAGGACGCGCATTCTCGGGGCGACGTTCGGTGACCACTTGCACCACCTGCGGAATCACGTCTCCGGCGCGGCGGATGATCACGGTGTCGCCGATCATCAGGCCCAGGCGCGCCACTTCGTCCATGTTGTGCAGGGTGGCGTTGGCCACGGTGACGCCCGCGACCTTGACCGGTTTCAGCCGCGCCACCGGGGTGACCGCGCCGGTACGGCCGACCTGGAATTCCACGTCGAGCAGTTCGGTGAGCTCTTCCATGGCCGGGAATTTGTGCGCAATCGCCCAGCGCGGTTCGCGGGCACGGAAGCCCAGCTCGCGCTGATCGGCGATGCTGTTGACCTTGAACACCACACCGTCGATTTCGTAGGCCAGCGCGTTACGCCGTTCGCCGATGTCGCGGTAATAATCCAGGCACTCGCCGATGCCTTTGGCCAGTTTCAACTCGTGGCTGATCGGCAGGCCCCACTTCTGCAACTGCTTGAGGTTGCCGATGTGGGTATCGGAGATATCGTGGGAGACCTGGCCGATGCCGTAGCAGCAGAATTCCAGCGGGCGGTTGGCGGTGATCTTCGAATCCAGCTGACGCAGGCTGCCGGCCGCGGCATTGCGCGGGTTGGCGAAGGTCTTGCCGCCGACTTCCAGTTGCGAAGCGTTAAGGCGCTCGAAACCGGCCTTGGACATAAATACTTCACCACGCACTTCCAGAGTCGCCGGCCAACCTTCGCCATGCAGCTTCAACGGAATGTTGCGCACCGTGCGCACGTTGACGCTGATGTCTTCACCGGTGGTGCCATCGCCACGGGTAGCGCCGCGTACCAGCACACCGTCCTGATACAGCAGGCTGACCGCCAGGCCATCGAGTTTCGGCTCACAGCTGTATTCCACCGCCGCACCGCCACCGAACAGATCACCGGCCGGCAGATCCAGACCTTCGGTCACCCGGCGGTCGAATTCGCGCATGTCGGTTTCTTCGAAGGCGTTGCCGAGACTGAGCATCGGCACTTCGTGACGCACCTGGGTGAAGGCAGTCAACGCCACGCTGCCGACACGCTGGGTCGGCGAGTCGCTGGTGATCAGTTCGGGATTGGCCGCCTCCAGCGCCTTGAGCTCGTGGAACAACCGATCGTACTCGGCGTCCGGAATGCTCGGCTCGTCGAGGACGTGGTACCGGTAGTTGTGCTGATCGAGTTCAGCACGCAGCTCTAGAATGCGGTTTTTGGCGGCGGTCATGGGTGTTCTCTCATAAAGCAAAAGAGCAGCCGAGGCTGCTCCAGTTTCATCATTCAAAGATCGCAGCCTCGTTGCACTCGACAGCTCCTACAGGGATCGCGTTCCTCTGTAGGAGCTGCCGAAGGCTGCGATCTTTT
>NZ_JABULD010000369.1:0-20196 GCF_014060985.1 Pseudomonas sp. MD195_PC81_125 | reverse complement strand
CGTGCGGCACCTGCAAGACGCGCCTGGTCAGTGGCGCGGTGAATTATCCACAGCCCCSGSCGGACATGCCGGAAGCGGGGCAGGTGCTGATTTGCTGCGCGGTGCCAGCGCAGAGCGAGCAGTTGCTGGTGCTGGATCTGTAACGCAACTCCCCCTGTAGGAGCTGCCGCAGGCTACGATCTTTTGATCCTGGGTTATTAAAATCAAAAGATCGCAGCCTGCGGCAGCTCCTACAGAGGATTGATGTGTTGTGGTGGATCAGGCGTAAGACAGGTCTTTCTCTTCGAGCAGCTCCTGATACAACGCGGTCCACTTGCGGCCCATCTCGTCGGCGGTGAACAACTGCCGGTACCGCGCCTCGGCCTTGATGCCCATGGCCGCCGCGCGTTCGGGGTTTTCCCAGAGGGTACGCATCGCCTCGCGAAACGCCTGTGGATGACTCGGTGGCACCACCAACCCGGTTTCGTTGTGGATATTGATGTAGCTGGTGCCGGTGCCGATCTCGCTGGAGATCATCGGTTTGCCGTACATCGCGCCTTCGAGCAGCGAAATGCCAAACGCTTCGGAGCGCAGATGCGAGGGGAATACGATGGCGTAGCTCAGTTGCAGCAGGGCGACCTTGTCTTCATCGCCCAGACGCCCGAGGAAGTGGATATTACGCAGGCCCAGCGCGGCGGCCTGGGCATGCAGTTCCAGTTCCAGCGGCCCGGCACCGACGATGACCACCGGATAATCCACGTCCTTCAAAGCATCGAGCAGGATGTGCAGACCCTTGTAATAACGCATAACCCCGACGAACAGGAAAAACTTGTCCCCAAGCTGTTGGCGCCAGCGATTCATGCGTTCGCTGTCGGCCTGTGGATAACCCGCCTTGTTCAAACCGTATGGAATCACCCGGGTCTTGTCCTGGAATTGCTGCAACACGTCGCTGGTGTGCAGGTAGTTCGGCGAGGCCGCGACAATCCGGTCGGCGCTGGCCAGGAAGCGGTTCATCAGCGGGCGGTAGAGTTTGAGCAGATGTTTTTGGCGAATGATGTCGGAGTGGTAGGTCACCACGCTCGGTTTGTTCAGGCCGCTGGCAAAGTGCACCAGGTCCATGAAGGGCCAAGGGAAGTGGTAGTTGACCACATCGGCTTCGGCCGCCAGTTCGCGAAACTGTTTGAACACGCTCCAGGAAAACCCGGTGGAGGCGAACTGGATGTCGAGTCTGGCGCGATGCACTTCGTGTGAGCCGAGTTGCATCACAGGAGGGGTCGGGTCGGCGCTGAGGGTCAGCACCTGACCGTCGATGCCGTGATGCGCGCCGCTTTCGCAGAGCTGGAAGATCACTTGTTCGATGCCGCCGACCGAATCTGGCAGGTACGTCTTGAAAAAATGAAGAACTCGCATTCAGCCTCCCATGGCCTGGCGGTAGGCACCGGCGGTGGCCTGTGCGCAACGTTCCCAGGAAAATAGCCGCGTCCGGTGCAATCCGGCTTCTCGGCAGGCCTGCCAATGCGCTTGATCGTCGATCAGGCGGATCAGCGCATCCCGCAAGCCCTGTGCATCATCAGCTTCAATGTAGTTGCCCGCCGCGCCGGCGACTTCCGGCATGGCTGAAGAACGGGTGAGAATCACCGGAGTGCCACTGGCCATGGCCTCAAGTACCGGCAGCCCGAAGCCTTCATACCGCGACGGAAACACCAGCGCGCGGGCGCCGGCCAGCAGTTGTGCGACCTGTTCATCCGGCAGATAGCCGAGCAGGCACACATGCCCCGACGCGAGGGCCTGGCGCAGCTCATCGCTGAACTGCGTCTGCTGCCAACCGGCCATACCGACGATCAGCAGGGGAAAACGCTGGCGCACGGCCTCCGGCAGCAGGGCATGGGCGCGCAATGCCAGGCTCAGATTCTTGCGCGGCTCCAGAGTGCCGACACACAGGAAATATTCGCGCGGGGCAACGGCATGTGCCTTGAGCACCGCTTCGAGGGCGTCGGGTTGTCGTGGGTGGAAGCGCTCGGCCACACCCAGTGGCGCCACCACGAAACGCTCTGCCGGCAGACCAAAAAAAAGCCTGCGCCTCGTCGGCAATCGCCTGCGAGTCGGTGATGATCCGTTGCGCCTGTTGCACGCCAGCCGCCAGACGCCGTTCGATTTCCTTGAGGCGCGCCAAGGGCTGGGTCTCAGGAAAGTGCAGATGGGTCAGGTCGTGCAGGGTGATCACGGTCGGGCCATCGAAGGCCAGCGGCCACAGGCTCGGCTCGTGATACAGATCGATGCCTTGCGTGCGGCCCTGATCGAAACGTTTCTGTTCCAGCCAGCGCCGCGCCTGATAGGCCCCGGGGATCTGCCGCAGCAGTGGCGTCAGGCGCGAGTAGCCGGGCATGGCCGCTTCCGGCAGGGCCGAGCTCCAGCCCCAGCCGTGGAACAACGCCACTTCGACATCGGTTGTGTCGCGCAAGGCGCGGACCAGTTCGGCGACGTAGTGGCCGATGCCAGTGCGTGGCGCCTGAAGAATCCGCGCGTTAAGAGCAATGCGCATGCTGGCCTTCGGATGCGGGCAGTGGATGGTTCAGGTTGCGCTCGATACGCTGCACCAGTTGTGCGCTTGCTTCGCGCCAGCTCAGCCAACGCCATTGGTCGAGGCTCAGAGATGCCGGAAACTCACCCGAGCGCTCCATCCCGAGCACCAGGTCGGTAAGGCTCTGCGGATTGTGCAGGTCGAAATACGCCATGTAATCGCCGCCGATTTCGCGGAACACCGGAATGTCGCTGGCCATCGCTGGCAAGCCGCGTTGCATGGCTTCCACCAGCGGCAGGCCGAACCCTTCAACATGCGACGGGAATACCAGCGCGGTGGCGTGGGAGTAGGCGTGCTCAAGGCTTTTGTCCGAGAGCGAGTTGAACATGAACAGGCGACGGTTCAGTTGTGGATGCTGGCGGATCCGCTCGATCAGCGCCTCGCACTTCCAGCCGATTTTCCCGGCGATGCACAAGCGCGCCGTGGAGCCAGCCGCCCAGGCACGTTCGAAGGCATCGAGCAGGTAGGCGTGGTTCTTGCGCGGCTCGATGGTACTGACCATCAGGAACACCGGCTCCGGGGTCTTGAACAGGTTCAGCAGGTTGCGATCGACCTCGGCTGCGGCGTCGGTCAGGTCCAGTTCGGAACCCAGGTGGAAGTAGTCGAACCAGCGCTGCTGGACCTGTTGCGTGCCGATCCGGCGCAACATCTCCTGGCGCACCTGATCACGAATGGTGGTCGAGATCGCGACATAGCCATCGGCCGTGCGTGCAATCCAGTCGAACCAGTCATTGAACACCTTGACCAGACCCGCGTCGCAAAACTGCGGATGGGTCAGCGGGATCAGGTCGTAGATTACCGAAACGATACCCACGCCATCGCGTTTGAGTTGTTCGGCCAAGGGGAAAAAGTTGGCGTGCCAGGAGGAATCGAGCAACACCAGTTGATCGCCGGCCCGATGTTGCAACGGCACACAACGCTCGGGGATCGGTTTGCCCTTGAGCAGGCGCCCGAGTACGCGCATCGGCAGGCTGAAACAGGCAAACGCCATGAGCCGGCAGAGCACGTACAGCACTCGCCGGGCGAAATGCGACTGGCTGAAAGGCCGGCGTCGTTCCAGAGCGCGATGGCGCAACCAGAAGCTGTTGGCCCACTGTTCCAGCTTCACCCGCAGGCTGGTCAGATTGATTGTCGGGGTTTTGATCGGCGCCAGGCTTTTCACCTCATACAGGGCACCGTCGAGCATCACCACCGGGATGCATTCGCGCTCGGCGTTGGCTTCTGGCAACTGTTGAATGACGTTGCGCACCACGCGTTGAATGCCCGAGTTGGCGGACGGGTGTTCGAAAACGTAGGTGCACTCCATCAACAGTCGTGTCATCGCGAGATCTCCCTGTCTGCCTGCTGCGCCGGGTGTTCGCTGGAGCGGCTGATCTCGGTCCGGGCCTGCAGCCATGAGCAACCGACAAAGTCTTCCTGACGGTTGTTGATGACGTGGAAGACCAGACCGTAATCGCGCCATTCGAAATTGCGATCCAGATGCGAATCCAGACGCGACAGGCTCAGCGCCACCGAATAGCTGCCCTTGCCCAGGCGCATGTCGAAGGCGAAGCGGAACGTCACCTGCTCTCCGGCGCTCAGGTCGCTGATCGCCTGGTCCTGGCGATGGGTATTGATGCCGTAGATCGCCTGGCCGAGGCGATCCTTGATCAGAAAGCCCAACACCAGACGCTCGATGTCTTCGCGCACCTCGGTCTGCACTTCCAGCACCACTGGCTGGCCGACTTCCGCCACTTCCAGGCTGCGCCCTTGAGCGTCGAGCAGGCGCACGCTGACGATCCCCGCTTCACCAGTCCCGGAAATGGTCTGCACCTGGCCGTTGGCGAGCATTTCCTGGCGCACGATCTGCCCTTCGCGTTGGGCGAGCATGGCGTTGTAGTAATCCATGACCTCTTCGGGTTTGCCGCGCATGGCCAGGCGGCCGTTCTCCAGCAGGATCGCGGTGTCGCAGATCGACTGAATCGCCGAACGGTCGTGGGACACGATCAACAGCGTGGTGCCAGCCTTGCGAAAGTTGCGGATGCGCTCGAAGCTTTTGTGCTGGAAGTAGGCATCGCCCACCGACAGCGCTTCATCGACGATCAGGATGTCCGGACGACGTGCGGTGGCAACGCTGAAAGCCAGGCGCATCTGCATGCCGCTGGAATACGTGCGCACCGGGTGATCGATGGCTTCGCCGATTTCGGCAAAGCTTTCGATCTGCGGCATCAAGGCTTCGATCTCTTCGACCTGCATGCCCAGTAACTGGCCGGCCATGAACGCGTTCTGACGCCCGGTGAAATCCGGGTGGAAACCCATGCCCAGTTCCAGCAGCGCGGCCACGCGACCTTGCAGTTGAATCTGCCCGCAGCTGGGTTGCGTGGTGCCGGTGATCATCTTCAGCAGCGTACTTTTGCCCGCGCCATTGACCCCGACGATGCCGACGGCTTCGCCGGGCTGAATCTCGAAATCGATGTCCTGCAGGATCCAGTGCAAGTGGTGCCGTGTCCCGGAAAACGGCACCAGCCACTCGAACAACCGGCTCCAGCGATTGGGGTATTGCTTGTAGGCCTTGCCCAGGCCGCTGACGCGTATATGTCCCATCAGAGTTCATCCACCATTTCGCCGACACGTTGCCGGAAGAGGCGCAGGGCCATGGCGCAGAACAGCAGGCCGAGGATCAGCAATGGCAGCAGCGATGGCCAGTTCGGCCACTGGTTGTAGAGGAACACGTTCTGGTAGCTGGTCATCAGTGCCGTCATCGGGTTCAGGCTGATCAGGTGCTGGATGCCCGGCGGCAGGATCGACAGTGGATAAACGATGGGGGTCAGCCAGAACCAGAATTGCAGGCAGATGCCGAACATCTGTCCGACATCGCGGAAGAATACGTTGAGGATGCCGAGGATCATCCCCAGCCCGGCGGCGAAGATCACCTGCACCAGCAACAGTGGAATCAGCGCCAGCAAGGCCATGCCGGGCAGTCGCCCGCTAATCAGCAGAAAACCGAAAAACAGCGCCAGGATAATCGCGAAGTTGATCCCGGCGTTGAGCAGCGCAATCACCGGCAGGCAGATCCGCGGGAAGCTGATTTTCTTCAGCAGGTTGGCGTTTTCCAGAAACATGCTCTGGCTGCGCGAGGTGATTTCCGCGAACAGTCCCCAGGTCAGCAGGCCGGCGCACAGGTACACACTGTAGGCCAGGCCGTCATCCACACCCGGCAGGCGCGCGCGCATGATCTGGGAAAAGATCACCGTGTACACGACGATCATCGACAACGGGTTGAGCACGGTCCACAGCGCGCCGAACAGCGAATTGCGATAACGCGCCTGAAACTCCCGCTTGACGCTGCCGAGGATGAATCCGCGATAGCTGCGCAGCGAGCGATACAGGGAAAGCAGCATCAAACCGTCCTGCCGTATTGGTCTTCGAAGCGCACGATATCGTCTTCACCCAGGTATTCGCCGCTTTGCACCTCGATGATCACCAGGTCGATCACGCCGGGGTTTTCCAGGCGATGGCGGTGCCCGGCGGCAATGAACGTCGATTCGTTCTTGGCCACCAGATGCGTGCCGCTGCCGTTGTTGGTGACCTTGGCCATGCCTTCGACCACCACCCAGTGTTCGTTGCGGTGATGGTGCATTTGCAGCGACAGCTTGCCGCCGGGCTTGACCACGATGCGCTTGATCTTGAAGCGCGGGCCTTCCTCGAGCACGGTATAGGTGCCCCACGGACGGCTGACCGTGCGATGCAGGCGGTAGGCTTCGTGGGACTTGTCCTTGAGCTGCTTGGCGACGCGCCGCACATCCTGGGCGCGATCGGCGTGGGCCACCAGCACGGCATCGGCGGTGTCGACGATGATCAGGTTATCCACACCCACGGCGGCCACCAGCCGGCCTTCGCTCTGCACGAAGTTGTTGTGACTGTCGATGAACACCGCTTCGCCGCTGGCGCGATTGTTGTCGGCATCGGCCGGTACCAGTGCTGCCACGGCGCCCCATGAACCGATGTCGCTCCAGTCGAAACCGGCGGGCACCACTACGACTTTGTCCGAGCGTTCCATCAACGCGTAATCGATGGAGATGTCGGTGATCTCAGCGAACAGAGCTGCTGACAGTTCCTGTTGCAGACAGCCGACGGTTTCCACCGGGGCGCTGGCCTCCATGCAGGCGCGGGTCTGCTCCAGCAACTCCGGTGCGTGCAATTGCAGCTCGTTGATCAGGGTCGCGGTGGTGAAGCAGAACATGCCCGAGTTCCACAGGAAGTTGCCGCTTTCCAAATAATGCGTGGCGGTTTGCAGGTCAGGCTTTTCCACGAAACGCTGCACTTTTGCCGCGCCTTTGGCATCCAGTGGCGCGCCGGTTTCGATGTAGCCGAAGCCGGTTTCCGGGGCGGTCGGCAGCACGCCGAAGGTCACCAGATAACCGTCCTTCGCCAGGTTGACCGCGTGTTCGACGGCGCTCTTGAGGGCTTGCTGATTAACGATCAAATGGTCGGCGGGCATCACCACCATGATCGCGTCGTCACCGTGCAACGCTTGCAGTGACAAGGCCGCCGCAGCAATCGCCGGGGCGGTGTTGCGCCCGGTCGGCTCCAGCAGGAAGTGTCCGCGATGGCGCGACACGTGGGCGGCGCAATAGTGATCCTTGCTCTGGAAGTAGTATTCGCGGTTGGTCACCGTAACGATGTCGCCCCAGCCGTCCAGCAATGCGGCGGCACGCTGATAGGTCTTGCCCAGCAGCGACTGGCCGTCGGGCAGGGTCATGAACGGCTTGGGATGGCCCTCGCGGGACACCGGCCACAGACGAGTGCCGGCGCCGCCGGACAGAATCACGGGGATCAGCATGGCCTACTCCTTGGCGACGCGTTTCATGTCCGCATCCATCATCATGCGGATCAGAGTGTCGAGGTCGGTTTTCGGTTTCCAGCCCAGCACGCGCTGCGCCTTGGCCGGGTTGCCAAGCAGCACTTCGACTTCGGCGGGGCGGAAGAACGCCGGGTCGATCTTCACGTAATCGCGGTAGTTCAAACCGACGTGATCGAAAGCGATGCGGCACATCTCGCGCACGGTGGTGGTGACGCCGGTGGCGACCACAAAATCGTCAGGTTTGTCCTGCTGCAGCATCAGCCACATGGCTTCGACGTAGTCACCGGCAAAGCCCCAGTCGCGTTTGGCGTCGATGTTGCCCAAGGCCAGTTCCTGCTGCTTGCCCTGTTTGATCCGGGCAGCGGCGTCGGTGACCTTGCGCGTCACGAATTCGATGCCGCGCAGTGGCGATTCGTGGTTGAACAGGATGCCGCTGCTGGCGTGCAGGTCGAAACTTTCGCGGTAGTTGACGGTGATCCAGTGGCCGTAGAGCTTGGCGACACCATAGGGGCTGCGCGGGTAGAACGGCGTGTTCTCGTCCTGTTGCTCAGCCTGGATCAGACCGAACATTTCGCTGGTCGAGGCCTGATAGAAACGGGTGTGCGGGCTGAACTGGCGGATCGCCTCGAGCAGGTGGGTCACGCCCAGGCCATCGACGATGCCGGTGGTCACCGGTTGATTCCAGGACGCGGCGACGAAGCTTTGTGCGGCCAGGTTGTAGACCTCGTCCGGCGCCGACTTGATCACCGCGCGCTGCACCGAGCAGGCATCGGCCATGTCACCGTCCAGGTAGACGATGTCGCCTTCGACGCCCATCTCGCGCAGGCGCCAGCGTGAATCGCTGCTGCGCCGTGCGACCAGACCGTGAACCTTGTAGCCCTTGTCGAGCAGCAGTCTGGCCAGATAAGCGCCGTCCTGGCCGGTGATCCCTGTGATCAGTGCACTTTTCATTCTTGTCGTACTCGCTGCTCCCAGTCGGACAGGATCGCCCGCAAGGATTGTTGTGTTGTAATTTTCGGCGCCCATTCCGTGACTTGGGCAAGCCTTGCATGACTGCCGCAAACGCGACGCTGATCCGCGCGGCGCATGCGCGCCGGATCCTGGACCAGTTGCAGGTCGACCTCGGCAAGGTCGGCCATTTGCTCGATCAAACTGCGGATGCTTTGCTCGCGGCCCGAGCAAATGTTGTAGACCTGCCCCGGCGTACCCTTTTCCAGCAGAGCGAAATACGCCGAGATCACATCGCCGACATCGAGGAAATCGCGCGTGACGTCAATGTCACCGACTTCCAGTTGCGCGGCTTGCAGGCCTTGTTTGATGCGGTTGATCTGGCGTGCAGCACTGGCGATGACAAAGTTGTCTTTCTGCCCGCTGCCGATGTGATTGAACGGCCGCGCCACCAGCACTGGCCAGCCTTCACTCAGGCCCCACTGCAGGCTGAGAAACTCTGCCGACAGTTTGCTCACCGCGTATGGATTGCGCGGGCAGGGCGGTTGCAGTTCGGTAATGGGCAAGGCGCTCTCGTCGACTTGTCCATAGACGTCGCCGGAACTGACATACAGGAACGTCCCGCGAAAACCGCGGGCCTTGAGGGCCTGTAACAGATTGAGGGTACCGAGCAGATTGATTTCGAGCGTTCGGCCCGGGTCACGGAAAGCTTCGGGAACGAAGGTCTGACCGGCCAGGTGAATCACCGCGTCGGGCAATTGTGGCCACAGATCGGTGAGGCTGGTCGCAGCCGTGAGATCGTAAGGCGCCGCCGCAGGCAGCAGTTCCCACGTCGAGCCAGGTTGTTCCAGATGCGACTGGAGATGTTGTCCCACGAACCCACTGAGGCCCGTGATGAACAGACGCTTTTTCAAACACTGACCCCTTGGTCTTTAACCTTCGCCACTTTCCCATAGGCTTTGGGGAAAAGTCTGTCAGGCCGGATGAGAAAGACCGGCAGGACAATCGGCAAAGTCGTTGTTGTAGTTATTTGTTACCAATCTGTGCCAAATGATCGGCAATTTCAACAGCGCAAACCGTGACCGGTCAGTTCTCGTCAGCGTAGCCCTATTTATTCTTGTCGGGCGGTTCCCGGATTCGCAAAGGATGTGTTTAGAATGGCCCTCGTCGCCATCTCCCCAGGTTCGCCGGGGTTGTTGCGCAACAGGGTGAAACCAGCCACTAAAAACAAGAACGAAGACGAGCTCAGGACGAAGGACGAGCAGCGGTGATCCCGACTCGATTCAGCGCCTGGACGTCATAGCGTGAAACTGCCGGGATGGTGGTGTCACCGTGGGATGCCATGAATTTCATTCTTTACTCGGACGTCAATGACCGCTCCATCAGCCAGAGTCTGGGGCGTCCGGAATACAGCTATTACTTCGTGCTCAAGGCCTACCGTCCTGTGCTGGAAAGCCTTGGACAGGTGCACGTCGTGTCGTCGGCGGCCGAAGTCGACCCGTTGTATCGGCAGTTGCAACTGGCCGGTCAGGACTGCCTTTTTCTTTCGTTTGCGCCGCCGCATAAAACCCCGACCGACCTGCAATGCCCCGTGGTCTGCGTGATCGCGTGGGAGTACGACTCGATCCCGGATGACCCTCATGAAGATGCCCGGCATGACTGGAGCCAGATCCTGGCCCGCCACGGTCGGGCGATCACGTTGTCCAGTCACACGGCACAAGCCATTCGCCGGACCATGGGCGAAGATTTCCCGGTCCTGGTATTGCCGACACCGTTGTGGGAAGGGTTTGCCGGGGTGCGCCAGCAGTACCCTGCTGCGCCGGTCAACCCAGGCACGGTGTTGCAGATCAAGGGCTGCATTATCGATAGCCGCACGCTCGGGTTGTCCGCCGATGGGCTGATCGCACCCGCTGTCGATGTGCAGGAGCCGCAGCCCGACGCGGTGGTTACGCCCGAAGCAGCGCCATTACCGCCACTGACCTTGCGCCGACGTGCGTTCATCACCAAACACTACCTGCGCGAAAGTTATCGCGCCGCCGCGACCTCGTCTGACCACGGGCCGCTGTTTTTGCTCAAGCACAATCTGTTGCTGTGGTATCGCGAAGCCGTTCGCGACTTGCTGCCGCTCGCCCTGCGCCGCCAGCTCTTCCGGTTACGTAGCCCGGCCCCCGAGCCGTTGCCGCCGGCCGTCATCGTCGAAACACCGCCGGTGGTCGAGCATCCGCAGGCCAGCCTGCCGGACATCAGTGCCACGGTACAGACCGAGGTCAGCGGTGTGGTCTATGTGAGCGTGTTCAACCCTGAAGACGGACGCAAGAACTGGCATCACCTGATCACGGCGTTCTGCTGGGCCATGCGCGATGTCGAAGGTGCCACGCTGGTGCTGAAGATGACGCAGAACGATCTGGCGACTTACTACGTGCACCTGATTACCTTGTTGTCGCAGCTGTCGCCTTTCGCCTGCCGGGTGGTGGTCATGCACGGCTACCTGGAAGACCAAGAGTTCGCCAGGCTGTACGGTGCTGCCAGTTTCTACGTCAACGCGTCCCGCTGCGAAGGTTTGTGCCTGCCACTGATGGAATTCATGTCCTGCGCTCGTCCGGTGATCGCGCCGGACCACACGGCAATGCACGACTACATCGACGAGCGCGTCGGTTTCATCGTCAAGTCCGGCCGTGAGCCGACGATCTGGCCGGATGACGTGCGGATCCTCTACCGCACCCTGCGCCATCGTCCGGATTGGGGCTCGTTGAAAACCGCCTACGAAAACAGTTACGCCATGGCCAAAAACGATCCGGTGGCTTATCAGGCCATGGCCCTGGCGGCCAATGAGCGCATGCGCGAGTACTGCAGTTTTGCTCCGGTGCAGCAGCGTCTGGCGCAGTTTTTTCAACTGACGCCGAGTGCAAGCCCACAGCTGATCGCCGAGGCGGGGACTGCATCATGCTGATCATCATTCATTCGGAAACCAACAAGAGCAACATCCAGCAGAACCTCGGCCGGCCCGAGTACAGCTATTACTTCGTGCTCAAGGAATTCCGCCCGGTGCTGGAACGCCTTGGGCAAGTCATTGAAGTGAGCAACCCGGACGAACTGGTTGATCGCCTGTACTTCGATTGTCTGAGCCGTGGCGAAGCGTGCGTGTTCCTGTCGTTCTCGCCACCGCATCGCACACCGATTCATTACGCCTGCCCGACCATCCCGGTATTTGCCTGGGAATTCAGCACCATCCCCACCGAAAGCTGGCACGGCGAGCCACGTCACGACTGGCGCGTGGTGTTGAACGCCTGCGGCATGGCGATTACCCATTCGAGTTTCACGGTGAACGCAGTCTGCGACGTGATGGGCGCGGACTATCCGATCTGCGCGATACCCGCGCCAGTCTGGGACCGTTTTGCCGCACGCGGTGCGCAGTTGCGCAAGCAGCCTGTGGTCGAAGCGGTGCAGTTGAAGTTGCGTGGCCTGTTGCTCGACAGCCGCACGGTGGATCTGCGCGCGTACGGTCCGCCGGGGTTGCGCGAAGGCACGCCAATGTCGTTTGCCGGGCCACCGCAGGACTGCCAACTGCAACTGGACGGCGTGGTCTACACCTCGGTGTTCAACCCGTACGACGGGCGCAAGAACTGGCAGGACATGATCAGTGCCTTCTGCACCACGTTCCGTGACGTCGCCGATGCGACATTGGTGCTGAAGCTCACGCACCATGACATCGCCAATGCCCTGAATGACATGCTGCATCACTTGTACAAGAACCAGTCCTACCACTGCCGGATCGTGCTGATCCACGGTTATCTGGCGGACGCCGATTACGAAGCGCTGGTGCAGGCCACCAGCTATGTGGTCAACAGCTCCTATGGCGAAGGGCAGTGCCTGCCGCTGATGGAGTTCATGTCCTGCGGCAAACCGGCGATCGCCCCGCTGAATACGGCAATGGCCGATTACGTCGACAGCGACAACGCGTTCATCGTTGATTCCACCGACGAGCTTACGGCTTGGCCTCACGACCCACGCGCGGCTTACCGTACCTTGCGCTACATGACCGATTGGGACTCGTTGTGCGCTGCGTACCGCGACAGTTATGAGGTGGCGAAAAACGACGTCGAACGCTATGCGCGAATGTCCGGGCATGCCGTTCACAACCTGCAGAAGTTCTGCAGTCAGGCGAGTGCAGAAGAACGCCTGCGGAGGTTTTTTGCGCAGCGCGCGCAGGCCCTCAAGCCGTTGTCCGTGGAAGCTTCGGGCGCATGATCCGGCGTCTGCTCGCACGCTTGCTCCCGGTTCCGTCGCCTGCTGCACCTGAGCCTAGCGCGCAGGTCTCGCCACGGGATGTGGGGTTGCATGACGCGATTCTCGACGGCTGGTTTTTGCCGGGCAGCGGCGAGTTGCTCAAGGGCTTCGCGATCACGGCTGACGACACCTTGCTCGACGTCGGTTGCGGCGAGGGCGTGGCGACGCTGTTCGCTGTGCGGCAGGGCGCCTCGGTAATTTTCACCGACAGCGAACATGACAAGGTTCGCGATCTGGCCCGGCAGGTTGAGGCGCAGAGCACAAAGCCGAATCTGGGGCTGGTCAGCAACAGCCTGCCATTGCCGCTGGCCGCCGGTTGCGCGAGCAAAGTGGTGTGCATGGAAGTGCTGGAGCACATCGATCAGCCGGAACCGTTCATGGCCGAACTGGTGCGCATGGGCCGCCCCGGTGCGCAGTATCTGCTGAGCGTGCCGGCGCCGGTGGGCGAGCACCTGCAACAAGGCATCGCCCCGGCCAGTTATTACCAGACGCCCAACCATGTGCAGATTTTCACCGAGCAGCGCTTTGCCGAACTGGTGGAGAACGCTGGGCTGGTGATCGAGCATCGGCAGGCCAGCGGCTTCTTCTGGGTGATGGGCATGATCTTCTTCTGGGCCAGCGAGCGCGCTGCCGGCCGGGACCTCGGTGGCGCGGTACGCGACCGGATTCAGGCGCCGTATCCGCCGCTGATGGAAAGCTGGGCACGGACCTGGCAAGACCTGCTGGCGCAGCCCGACGGTTTGGCAATCAAGCAGATGCTCGACCGCTTCATGCCCAAGAGCCAGGTGATCATCGCCCGCAAACCGCTGGCTGGCGAAACCTGCACCGGGGACCAGCCATGAGCGCCAGGCGGATCATGGACATCGAGGTGCTGCGTGCCATCGCCGTGCTCGGCGTGCTGTTCCATCACTTGCAGGGCAACCTGTTCACCGACACGGTGCCGCTGCTGGAGAACATTCATGCCTGGGCGCAACCGTGGTGGGGCGTTGATCTGTTTTTCGCGATCTCCGGCTTCGTCATCGCGCGCAGTCTGATCCCCGCGCTGCAAGGCTGCACGACGCGTCAGGAGTACTGGCAGCAGACGCGCAATTTCTGGCTGCGCCGGGTGTTTCGCCTGTTGCCGTCGGCCTGGTTGTGGCTGGCGTTGATCCTGCTGGCGTGCGTGTTTCTCAACCGCTCCGGGGCCTTTGGCAGCTTGCACGCCAACTTGCAGGCGACGCTGGCGGGGGTGTTGCAGTACGCCAATTTCCGTTTTGCCGACAGCTTTTTTCATTACGAATACGGCAGCAGTTTTGTCTACTGGAGCCTGGCGCTGGAGGAGCAGTTCTACCTGCTGTTCCCGCTGCTGATTGTGCTGTGCCGCAAACATCTGGTCTGGGCCTTGCTGGCGCTGGTGGCGGTGCAACTGTTCACCTTGCGCACGCCGTTGCTGATGGTGGTGCGCACTGATGCCCTGGCGCTCGGCGTGCTGCTGGCGCTGTGGAGCGCGCAACCTTCCTGGCAGCGCTGGCAGCCGACGTTTCTGCGGCGGCCGTGGGCCGGGGGTATCAGTGCTGATCGGCGTGGCACTGCTGATGAGTTTCATGGCCACCGACCGTTTCACCTTCGCGCCTTACCGCATCGGCTCGATTGCCGTGCTCGGCGCGCTGCTGGTGTGGATTGCTTCTTACAACCGGGATTACCTGCTGCCGGCGGGCCATTTGCAGCGGCTGATGGCGTGGATCGGCAGTCGTTCCTACGGCATTTACCTGATTCATATCCCGGCCTACCTGCTGGTGCGGGAGCTGATTTTCCGGCTGCAGGCTGCCGATTTGCCGAGCCCGGCCGGGCACCCGATTCTCACCTTGCTGATCGCCTTCGGCCTGATCGTGCTGCTCAGCGAGCTGAACTACCGCTTCATCGAAATGCCGATGCGCAATCGCGGTGCCGCCCTGGTGCGGCGCCTCGACACGTCCCGAACTGCCGTTTCAACCCCCGGAGCCACCTCATGCTGAGCCTATTGAAAAAACTCACGGCGGCGACGCCTGCACCGGCCCCCGCGCAACCCGTCGCCCCGGTGGCGGACAAGGTCGATCCGTACATGCTCGGCCTCTACGATGCCAAGCTCAGCGGCTGGTTCAACCAGGAGACCGGCGAGCTGTTCAAGGGCTTCCCGGTGACTGCCGATGACACCTTGCTCGATGTCGGCTGTGGTGACGGCGGCAACGTGCATTTTTGCGGCATGCGCGGGGCGAAGATCATCATCGCCGACATCGACGGCGCCAAGGTCGAGGCCACCCGCCAACGCCTGAGCGATACCCCGGCGCGCAGCGTCGAGTGTCATGTCACCGACTGTAATCCGTTGCCGATCGCCGACGGCACCGCTACCCGAGTGGTCTCCACCGAAGTCATCGAGCACGTCGACGACCCGGCGCAGTTTCTCGCCGAGCTGGTGCGGGTCGGTCAGTCCGGTGCGCTGTACCTGCTGAGCGTGCCGCACCCAAGCTCGGAAGATTTGCAGAAGGACATTGCGGCGCCGGAGTATTTCCAGAAGCCCAACCACATTCGCATCATCAGTGAAGATCAGTTCAAGACGCTGGTCAGCGACGCCGGGCTGGAGATCATCAGCCACAGCCAGTACGGTTTTTACTGGTCGATGTGGATGCTGTTGTTCTGGGAAGCCAAGGTCGATTTCAGCAACCCTGATCACCCGTTGCTCGAACATTGGGCCAACACCTGGCAAGCGGTGCTCGATTCGCCCCGTGGTGCGCAGATCAAGCAGGCGCTGGACGCGGTCGTGGCAAAGAGTCAGGTGATCATTGCCCGCAAGCCTTGAGTCGCTCCTCCAGGGATTTGTGTACCCTGCATTTTTGTATTGGCAGGGAATAAGCATTTCATGCGGTTCGGCTTTTCGATTTTGATCGCGGCAACGCTGCTGCTCGCTGCTTGCGAGCGGCAGGATGCCCCCGCCCTCGATCAACAACTTTATATCTGGCAACGTCAATGGACGCCGGCCCATGACGCTGCCCTGCGCGAAAGCCGCGAGAGCTTCTCGACATTGCGCGTGTTGGCCTTGCAGGCATTCCCCAATGACGGCTGGCATCGGGCGCAAATCGATGCGGCGTTGCTCAAGCGCGATGGCCGACCGCTGATTGCGGTGGTTCGTCTCGACGGTCAGCTCAAGGCGCTCGATCAGCAACAGGTGAACACACAGATCCTTCAGATGCTGGCTGACTGGCAAGCGCAGGGCCTGACGGTGAGCGGGGTCGAGATCGATCACGACGCCGGTAATGCGCGTCTGCCGGCGTATAGCGAATTTCTCGTGCGTCTGCGTGTTGCATTGCCGGCCAACTTGCCGCTGAGCATCACTGCGTTGCCGGCGTGGCTCGACAGTTCGCAACTGCCGGCACTGCTGGCCAGCGTCGACAGCAGTGTGCTGCAGGTGCACGCGGTCAGCGATCCGCGTCGTGGTCTGTTCGACCCCGGGCAGGCGCGGCGCTGGGCCAAGGCCTGGGGGGCGGGTGAGCGACAAACCGTTTTATCTGGCGCTGCCGGCCTACGGCGTGGCGCTGCTGCCGGATGCCGATGGCGTTCCGGTGGTGGAAAGTGAAGTGCCACTCGAGCGCGGCGGCCAGCGGCGCGAATTGCTCGCCGATCCTCAACAATTGAGCCGACTGGCCAGTGACATGCGCGAGGATCGCCCGGAACATCTGGCCGGGTTGATCTGGTTTCGTCTGCCGCTGGCCAATGATCGTCGCGCCTGGAGCCTCAGTACGCTGCGCGCTGTGGCCCTTGGCGATACGTTGAGCAGCCGGCTCGGTCTGACGTTCAGCGACCACGATGGTCTGCAGGACATCGCCCTGCGCAATGTCGGTAACCTCGACAGTGCCTGGCCCACGCGCATCACCGTCAAGGCCAGCGCTTGCGAGGGCGCCGATGCGCTCGCCGGTTACGCGTTGCAACAAAGCGCGGATCTGCTTACCTTCACCCGCCTGCGCGACGGTCGTCTGCCGGCGGGTGGACAACGCGCCATCGGTTGGGCGCGCTGTGCATTTATTGATCAAGGAGGTTCGCATGTTGACCCGTAACTGGCCCCGCCATCTGCTCTGCCTGAGCCTCAGCCTGCCGCTGGGTTCGGCGCTGGCCTGCGGCCCGGACTTTCCGATGCGCCTGCTCGACAATCGTGGGCAAAGCCTGGCTGAGCTGCCGGAGGGCAACTTCAACTTCGAGATCAGCCGCCTCGGCAAAACCATTGCCGGGCTGAAGAACGTTACCGCCGCGACGCACAATCCCGACGACATGTACGGCGACGAGAACGAGCCTGCGGCGCTTCGCGAAAAAGCCGAACAGGTGGGTCTGAGCGCCGAGCAACAAGCACTGGTCAAGCAACTGCGCGGCCTGACCGACGCGCGTCAGGTCGAGGCGCAGGGCGCCAGTCTGCCAGCGGAAATCCGTTTGTACGTGGCCGGCGCGGTGGCGTTTGCCACCGGCGATCATCCACTGGCTGTCGAATATTTCAACAAAGTGCTGGCGCTGCCGGCCGATCAGCGCCCGCTGCGCAGCACTTGGGCGGCGTACTCCTTGGGCCGCGCCTGGTTTGCCATGAGTGCCGAGGCGGGCGATGTCATCGAAGTGCTGGAGGACGCACGCGCAGCCTTCCGTCAGACCCGACAATTGAGCATCGATGGCTTCAGCGATCCTCTGGAACTCGGTGTCGCCAGTCTCGGTGAGGAGGCGCGAGTGCTGCGCAACGCCGGTGACTGGAACGGCGCCATCGAATTGTACGAAGCGCAGAACCTGCACGGCTCGGCCGTGGGTTATACCTCGCTGAAACAACTGATGAATGAGCTGGCCGAACTGCCCGAGCCGCAACTGGCCAAGTTGCTGGAGCGCAAGGCTGTGCAGCAATTGGTTACCGCCTCGTTGATCAGCCGGATGGGCTGGTCGTTCGACGAACAACCGCCGAACGAGAAGAAGCTGATCAAGCTGCTGCAGGACAGTACCCGTGGCAGCCTGGAAAACGCCGATCGACTGGCGGCCATGAACTATCAACAAGGTGATTACGCCAGCGCCAAAGCCTTCCTTGAAAATGCTGGTGATGGCGGCTTGGCGTGGTGGTTGCGGGCCAAGCTGGCGGTGCGTGACGGTGATAAAAATGCCGCGGCTGCCGCCTATGCCAAAGCTGCGCAGGCTTTCCCGCAGAGCGAGGATTGGGGCTATCGGCGCACCCCGGACTGGGACTTCGAAACCGTCCAGCCGAAATGCCGGGTCGAGGGTGAGAGCGCGATTCTGGCGCTGCAACGTGGTGAATACCTGCAAGCGTTCGTGCAGTTGTATCGCAGCAACAGCATCTACTGGTTCGACGCGGCAACGGTGGCCGAGCGCGTGCTGACGGTCGATGAGCTCAAGCGCTATGTCGATGACAACGTACCGGCGCCGCCGGCATTGACCCAACAGCAGCGCGACAACTACGTGCCGTTGCCGGTCGCCGCCAGCCTGCGCAATCTGCTGGGACGGCGCTTGCTGCGTGAAGGGCATTACGAGGAAGCGGTCGGCTATTTCGACAATCCGGACCTGCAGCACAAGGCCCGGCTCTACGGCGAACAACGAATGAAGGCCGACGCTGCGTGGTGGCCGACCAAACGCGCCAGCGCCTTGTACAACGCGGCGTGGACCGCGCGTGAATGGGGCATGGACATTCTCGGTTACGAGATGGCGCCGGATTACGCCACGTTCGGCGGCAGCTACAGTCTGGAAAACACCGAGCTGAAAGTCGGGCCGCTGGTGGCCGAGGCTGAAGTCCAGCGCCAGAAGGCCAGCCAGGCGCAACCGGACGAGCGTTATCACTACCGTTTTGTCGCCACCGCGCTGGCCAGCCGGGCTGCCGACAACTTGCCGCACACCAGTCAGGCGTTTGCTGCGGTGTTGTGCAATGCCGCCGGTTTCAACAGCAGCCTTGAAGAACAGAGCGCGTTGTATCGACGCTACGTCAACGAAGGCCCATACGTGCCTTGGGCGGTGGACTTCGGCAATCAGTGCCCGTACCCGGATTTCGAAAACGCCGACAAGCGTTACGTCACCCAGGTGACCGATGCCGTACGCAATACGTTGCGTCCGTACAAATGGCCGGTGGTCGGTGTCCTGGTGCTGTTCAGTGCGGGCGCCTTGGTGTTGCTCAGTCGTCGGCGCAAGGCGCGCAAGCCCTAAGCCTGCTGGATAAACGCCAGGCGCACGGCAAAGCCGATCAACAGGCTGCCGAACAGCCATTGCTGAACGCGTTGGGCGGTTGGACTGTGTTGCAGCCAACGGCCCAATGCGGCGCCGGTCAGGGCATAGGCGCTGTCGAACAGTAGCCCGACGCCCACCAGCAACACGCCGAGGGTGGCAAATTGGGTCAGTACCGCTGCGCCGTCATTGACGATGAATTGCGGCAACAGCACCGAGCAGAACAGCAACGCCTTGGGATTGAGCAGATTGGTCAGCAGGCCACGGCGAATCGCCTCGCGCCATTGTCCTTGGGCGTGTGTCACGGCGGGCGTGTTCAGGTTCGGCAGCAAGCTGCTGCGCAGGCATTGAATGCCGATCCACAGCAGGTACGCCGCCCCGGCCAGACGCACCATATCAAACGTCCACGGCGCCGCCTTGAACAGCGCCGCCAGACCCAGTGCCGCCAATGCCACGTGACAGCCTCGGGCGATCGCCAGGCCAACGGCGGTTGCCAGCGCCGCACCGCGACCCTGGCGGGCACCGGTTTGCAGCAACAGGATCATGTCCGGCCCCGGCAACAGGAAGACCACCGCCAATGCCAGAAAAAACAGCCAGATACTTGTCATGTCGCAGCCCTTTCGTTGTCGATTCGGTGAGCAAAGTTTAGGGCGCAAGGGCGGGGCAGGTGCTTGCGAAGTCAGCTTCAAAAAGCCACAGGATTGGCATAACCTGCTTTCTTTTGGCCCCTTGACCAGCAGGATCTGCCAACCATGAAACTCGACGCTTTTGACCGCAAGATTCTCGCGGCGCTGCAACGCAACGGCCGGCTGAGCAACGTCGAACTGGCGGATGAGATCGGTCTGTCGGCGTCACCGTGCCTGCGTCGGGTGCGGATGCTCGAGGAGGCCGGGGTGATTCGTGGCTATCAGGCCAACCTCGATCGCGATGAGGTGGGGTTGGGGCTGACGGTGTTTGTCGGGGTCAAGGTCGAGCGCCACAACGATGAGCAGGCCGAAGCCTTTTACGCAGCGGTCACGGCACTGCCGGAGGTGATTTCAGCGTTTCTGGTGTCCGGGGAATCGGACTTTCTGTTGCAAGTGGTGGTGCCGGACCTGCGCGCGTATGACCGCTTTCTCAGCGGCTGTCTGCTGAAGCTGCCGGGGGTGAGTGACATTCGCAGCAACTTTGCGATTCACACCGTGAAGACGCCGGGGGCGTTGCCGTTGGGGCATCTTCCGCGGTAGAGCGGGTTGCTCCCACATTCGACCGCAATCCTCCAGCAGGAACACGGTCAACTGTGGGAGCTGGCTTGCCAGCGATAGCGGTGTGTCAGCGACCGCAACGGTTACAGGACTGACGCCATCGCTGGCAA
>NZ_JABULD010000397.1:0-20533 GCF_014060985.1 Pseudomonas sp. MD195_PC81_125 | reverse complement strand
AATCCCGACCAAAACTTCATGTCAGCGACCTTGAACTGGCACAGGCAATTCTCGTCCAATAGTTATCCTGATCCCTAGTCATCATTGCCCTCCGGAGTCGTTCCATGCGTAGCCCGCTGATTGCTGCCGCCCTTGGCCTGTTTGTATTGGCCGACGTGGCCCAGGCGCACACCCTGGTAGCCACCAGTAACATCATCGTTCGTGCCTCCCAGCGCACCATCGATTTCACCTCCGATACCACCACGTCGATTCGCGATTCGAAAATCATCCGCGAAGCCCACGACGATGCCGCCAGTTTTGTTGCCACCAACGGCGATATCCGTGGTGCGCACCTGGAAGCCGCCCTCAACACCTTGCGCACGCGAGTGCCGGAAGCCCGCGACGCCAGCGATCAGGTGCTCGCCGAAGCCATTCTTGCCCTGTGAAGTCACTCGGCGCCTGGCTACTGGCCGGGGCGTTGTTGCTGCTTGGCAACAGCGCCCACGCCAGCCTGCAATTGCGGCTCAAGACCGACGGTCTGAGCCCCGCCCAGCAACAGGCCAGTCAGGCGCTGCTCGATGAAGCCATGCAGAAGCTGCCGCCCAGCTTCGTCGAACAGCTGGACCGGCGCATCGACGTCGGCTGGTCCGACGACATGCCCGGCAACGCCTACGGCCAGGCGACCCTGGTTGCCGAACTCGACCTGAACCGCAAACTGCTCGCCAGCCTCACCGACGGCAGCGCGGCCAAAGAAAAGACCAATCGCCCTCACGGCACCGTGCGCCAGGAGCTGCTGGCAACCGTGTTGCACGAGCTCACCCACATTTATGACCGCGCGCGTCTGTGGCCCGCCGCCGAGCGCACGCTGATCCAACGCTGCACTCGCCGCAGCAACAGCGCCGGCCTGATCGGCATTCCCGACGAGTGTCGCGGCCAGACCGAACGCCGCTTCACCCTCAGCGATGACCCGCGCCTGCTCGACCTCGCCGGGCTGGCAACAGTACGTCGGGCGGCGCGGCGAGCGTGAACAGCACAACCGCCAGGTGGCCCGAAGCCCGGATCTGTACGAGATTTCCAGTCCGAAAGAGTTTGTCGCGGTCAACATGGAGTATTTCCTCCTCGACCCGAGCTACGCCTGCCGACGTCCTGCGCTCTATCGCTACTACAAGGAGCGCTTCGGCTGGGCACCACCGGCCAGGGACACCTGCAGCAACACCTTCGCCTTCCTGAATGCCGGCAACGACTTCGCCAAACAGCCACTGGGACAGGTCGATCCGGAGCGGGTGTATGCCGTCGACTACTTGCTGGCCGAAGCCAACCAGAATTGGGTCAGCCGCTGGGGCCACAGCATGCTGCGCCTGGTGATCTGTGCGCCGGGACGACCACGGGGCCCGGATTGCCGGCTCGACCTCGACCAGCATCTGGTGTTGTCGTACCGCGCCTTTGTCGGTGACGTGCAGCTGTCGAGCTGGGACGGACTGGTCGGCAAGTACCCGTCACGGCTATTCGTGCTGCCACTCGCCCAGGTCATCGACGAATACACCAAGACCGAACTGCGCAGCCTCGCTTCGGTACCGCTGAACCTGTCGCGCAAGGAAATTGAAGAGGTGGTCGAACACGCCGCCGAGATGCACTGGAGTTACGACGGCAACTACTTCTTCCTGTCCAACAACTGCGCCGTGGAAAGCCTCAAGCTGTTGCGCAGCGGCAGCAATAACAAGCAACTGATTGGCCTGGACAGCATCATGCCCAACGGTTTGCTTGAAGTGCTCAAAGGCCGTGGCCTGGCCGACACCAGCGTGCTCGACAATCCCAAGGAAGCTCTGCGCCTGGGTTATCGCTTCGATTCGTTCCGCGATCGCTATCAGGCGATGTTCGATGTCTTGAAGAAGCAGTTGCCGATCAAACAGACCACCGTCGAGGACTGGCTATCGCTGTCTGCCGAAGAACGCCGGCAGTGGTTCGAGCGCGCAGACCTGCGCACCAGTGCAGCGTTGTTGCTGCTGGAACAGGCGAGTTATCGCCGCCAGTTGCTGCTGGCCCAGGATGAGGTCAAGCAACGCTACCTCGGTGCCCGGGAGCTGGAGAACGGTGGCATGGACAAGGCCAACGCAACCCTGCAGGAAATTCTCGCCAACAGTGGCTTCCTCAGTCGTCCGGCGGAACTGCTCGACAGCCGCGGTTACGGTTTGCCGCAACCGAGCGAGTTCAAGCGCCTGCAGGACGAAAGCAGCCAGCGCCAGAAGCAACTGCTGGCGCTGAGCGGTGATCTGGACAAGGAAGTGCGCAAGTTGCTGGAGCCCAAGCGAGCGGCCGAGATTGCCGCCAGTGAAGCCAACGTGAAGCAGATCGGCGAGCATCTGCGTAAATTGCACAAGGCATCCGGCGGGCTGGAGTTGCCTTAAAAGCAAAAGATCGCAGCCTGCGCAGCTCCTACAGAGATAAATGTAGGAGCTGCCGCAGGCTGCGATCTTTTTACTGCCTGTAAATCAGTACAAAACACCGTCCAGAATTTCGTAAACGATCCCGGTACCTACCGCGATCAGCACAATGTCCCCCACCGGCCCGGCGCCACTCATAACCCGGATACACCGGCAGACGGCTCAGCGCCCGCCCGTCCAGCCGCTCGCCATAGTAACCGTGCGGCAACGGTCGGCCGCGTTCCAGATGAATGCCCGGAGGTGGCGGTGCGCCACGTACGAAGTAGCCGTGGTTGTCGCGAATGGTCTGCCGCACCGGGCCGAAGTCGTGTGGCGGGCCACCACGGTGATCGTTCTGCGGGCCACGGTGATCGTCACCACGGTTATCGTAGTGGCCCGGTTGCGGGCCGCCGTGGTCATGATCATCGCGTGGATCGGCGCTGGCCAGCAGCGGCGTCGCGCTGAGCATCAGCACGCCCAGTCCGGCAATCAGACGTTTCGGCATTTTCATCGGGTCTTTCCTCACGGCACCAACAGCAAAAAAGGGATTCAGAACGTGGTTCTGAATCCCTCGGTCTTGCTCAATTAGGCTGTGTTGCGAGGTGCTAATTCCTCTGTATCAGGAACTTTACCTTCAACTGACGCGGGCCTGACGCACGCCTTCGGACAGCGCCTTGCACAGACCCAGCACACCATCGACCGCCTGCGCCGGCGTGGTCGCATTGGCGATGTGATCGATCAGTGCCGAGCCCACCACCACACCGTCCGCCAGGCGGGCGATGGACGCCGCCTGCTCCGGAGTACGGATACCGAAGCCGATGCTGATCGGCAGATCAGTGTGTCGACGCAGGCGAGCCACCGCTTCTTCGACATGCTCCAGAGTTGCGGCACCGGCACCGGTCACACCGGCCACCGACACGTAGTAAACGAAGCCCGAGCTGCCATTGAGCACTTTCGGCAGACGCGCATCGTCCGTGGTCGGGGTGGTCAGGCGGATGAAGTCCAGACCGGCAGCCTGTGCCGGGTCGCACAGTTCATTATTGTGCTCTGGCGGCATGTCGACCACGATCAGACCGTCGACGCCCGCTTCCTTGGCATCAGCGATGAAACGTTCAACGCCATACATGTGGATCGGGTTGAAGTAGCCCATCAGTACCAGCGGCGTGTCGCTGTTGCCTTCGCGGAACTCACGCACCATCTGCAGGGTTTTCGCCAGATTCTGCCTGGCGCCCAAGGCACGGATGTTCGCCAGTTGAATCGCCGGGCCGTCGGCCATCGGGTCAGTGAACGGCATGCCCAGCTCGATCACGTCGGCGCCAGCGCCGGGCAGGCCTTTGAGGATCGCCAGCGAGGTGTCGTAGTCCGGATCACCGGCGGTGACGAAGGTCACCAGCGCGGCGCGATTCTGTTGCTTGAGGTCGGCAAAACGGGTTTGCAGGCGGCTCATCAGTGTTTCTCCTGCTTGGACTGTTCCATGTGATGCATGACGGTCTGCATGTCTTTGTCGCCACGGCCGGACAGGTTGACCACCATCAGGTGATCCTTCGGCAGTTTCGGTGCGCGTTTGAACACTTCAGCCAGCGCATGCGCGCTTTCCAGTGCCGGGATGATGCCTTCGAGGCGGCAGCACTGATGGAACGCAGCGAGGGCTTCGTCGTCGGTGACCGAGGTGTACTGAACGCGGCCGATGTCATGCAACCAGGCGTGCTCAGGGCCAATGCCCGGATAATCGAGACCGGCGGAAATCGAGTGGGCGTCGATGATCTGACCATCGTCGTCCTGCAGCAGGAAGGTACGGTTGCCGTGTAGCACACCCGGCACGCCGCCGTTCAGACTGGCCGCGTGCTTGCCGGTCTCGATGCCGTAACCGGCAGCTTCGACGCCGATGATCTCGACGCTCTGGTCGTCGAGGAACGGGTGGAACAGGCCCATGGCGTTGGAACCGCCGCCAATGCACGCCACCAGGCTGTCCGGCAGACGACCTTCCTGGGCTTGCAGCTGCTCGCGGGTTTCCTTGCCGATCACGGCCTGGAAGTCGCGCACCATGGCTGGGTACGGGTGCGGGCCGGCCACGGTGCCGATCAGGTAGAAGGTGCTGTCAACGTTGGTCACCCAATCACGCAGCGCTTCGTTCATCGCGTCTTTCAGGGTGCCGGTGCCGGCGACCACCGGGATCACTTCGGCGCCCAGCAGCTTCATGCGGAACACGTTGGCCTGCTGCCGCTCGATGTCAGTGGTGCCCATGTAGATCACGCAATCCAGACCGAAACGTGCGGCCACGGTAGCGGTCGCCACGCCGTGCATGCCGGCACCGGTCTCGGCGATGATGCGTTTCTTGCCCATGCGCCGCGCCAGCAGAATCTGGCCGATGCAGTTGTTGATCTTGTGCGCGCCGGTGTGGTTCAGCTCTTCGCGCTTGAGGTAAATCTTCGCACCACCGCAGAACTCGGTCAGACGCTCGGCGAAATACAGCGGGCTCGGACGCCCGACATAATCACGCTGGAAGTAGGCCAGCTCTTCTTTAAACGCTGGATCTTCCTTGGCCGCTTCGTATTCACGGGCCAGATCGAGGATCAACGGCATCAGGGTTTCCGCCACGTAGCGGCCGCCGAACGCGCCGAACAGGCCGTTATCGTCAGGGCCGCTGCGCAGGTTGGAGGTGTTCGAAGTCTGGGTCATGATGTGCTCCAGGTGAATTCGGGTCATAAGACAATGACGCCACTCTACCCCTGACCTTCCAGACTGAAAACCGATAAGATCGCCACATCCTGTCAGGAAAACTCACAGATACCATGAGCCATGACCTTCCTCCGCTGAACGCCTTGCGCGCATTCGAAGCCACCGCCCGACTGAACAGCGTCAGTCAGGCGGCCGAACAGCTGCACGTTACTCATGGCGCAGTCAGCCGGCAGCTCAAAGTGCTTGAAGCGCATCTGGGCGTGAGCCTGTTCGTCAAGGATGGTCGCGGCTTGAAACTCACAGATGCCGGAGCTCGTCTGCGCGATGCCAGCGGCGAGGCCTTTGATCGCTTGCGCAGTGTGTGTGCCGAGCTGACGCAGAGCACCGCTGACGCGCCGTTCGTGCTCGGCTGCTCGGGAAGCCTGTTGGCGCGCTGGTTCATTCCACGCCTGGGCCGGCTGAATGCCGACCTGCCGGACTTGCGTCTGCACCTGTCGGCTGGCGAAGGTGATCTCGATCCACGGCGCCCGGGTCTCGATGCCTTGCTGCTCTTCGCCGAGCCACCATGGCCGGCAGACATGCAGGTCTACGAACTGGCCGCAGAACGCATCGGCCCGGTGCTGAGCCCGCTGTTCAGCGGTCATCAACGCCTGCAGGCAGCGCCGGCGTCAGCCTTGCTCAGCGAGCCGCTGCTGCACACCACATCGCGTCCGCAAGCCTGGCCGAGCTGGGCACAGCAAAATCACCTCGACGCCAAGGCGTTGAAGTTGGGGCAAGGTTTTGAGCATTTGTATTATCTGCTGGAAGCCGCAGTGGCCGGACTCGGCGTGGCAATCGCGCCCGAGCCGCTGGTGGCCGAAGACCTGAAGGCCGGTCGCCTGGTTGCACCGTGGGGCTTCTGCGAAACCCCGGCGCAACTGGCGTTGTGGCTACCCAAGCGCGCCGCAGACGGGCGCGCCCGGCAACTGGCGCAGTGGCTCAAGAACGAGCTGCGCCAGACGGATCACTCGCCGCGCTTGAACAGCAGGTAAGCGGCCAGCAGACCGATCGCACCGACGGCCACACCAGCAGTGGTCCAAGGATGTTCCTGAGCGTAATCGCGGGTGGCGATGCCGGTCTCGCGGGTTTTCACTTTGACTTCTTCATAGGCGTCGCTGAGCAGGCTGCGCGAATGTTTCAGCGCGCTTTCAGCGTTGCTCTTGAGTGCCTTGAGCGTCTTGCGCGACTCGTCCGAAGCGTCGTCTTTGAGGCTTTCCAACGATTTGAGCAGACTCTCGATCTCGGCTTCCATGCTTTGCAACGAGGCTTTACGTAAAGAGGTGTTGGCCATGGTGGCTCTCCTGCATTGGTGATGAGTGGCGTGTGTTGGTTGGGACTTCAGCAGTTTGAGAAAGTGCAGAAAATCTGAACTTCGCTTGCATCGAGCCGCCGAAATCAACAGTGCAGATTCACTGCTAGTCTCAAATCCACACGTCAAGGAGATCGCCATGAGTGACCATCACACCTACAAGAAAGTCGAGCTGGTCGGCTCGTCCACCAGCAGCATCGAAGACGCCATCAACAACGCGCTGGCCGAAGCCAACAAGAGCATCAAGCATCTGGAGTGGTTTGAAGTGGTCGAGACGCGTGGCCACATCAAGGACGGCAAGGCTGCGCATTTCCAGGTAACCCTCAAAGTGGGCTTTCGCATTGCCAGCAGCTGAGTTTGGGCTACGCTTCTGAACTTGCGCGCTGGCCGAGTGCCATAGGAATGGCAAAGCGCTACAAGGTGAGCGCATCGGCATAGCCGGTGCCCGCCTCTTTTAATCCGACCAGGGAGTGCGACCGATGAAGAAGTTCATATTGGCAGTAGGTTTGTTGAGCCTTGCGGGTGGCGCGTTGGCTGCTGGCAAGCCTTGTGAAGAGTTGAAAAGCGAGATCGCGGCGAAGCTGGATGCCAAGCACGTTTCCGGGTATTCGCTGGAAGTCGTCGACAAGGGTGCGGCCGCTGACGGCAAAGTCGTCGGCACCTGTGAAGGGGGCGCCAAGGAAATCGTCTACAAACGCGGTTGATTGCGCCTGAAATGCAAAAGCCGACGCGAAGGCGTCGGCTTTTTTGTGGGCGATGATTTACATGCAGGAGCTGCGGCACGCTGCGATCTTTTGATCGTGGCTTTGAAAAATCAGATCAAAAGATCGCAGCCTCGTTTCACTCGACAGCTCCTACAGTAGTCCGCGTTATCCTTTCATGACCTGCGCCAGCAGTTCGTAGGAACGTACGCGATCGGCGTGTTCATAGAGATCGCAAGTGAAAATCAGCTCGTCGGCCTGGGTCTGCTCGACCAGCACTTCCAGTTTCGCGCGAATCTTCTGCGGGCTGCCGACCATCGCCAGGCCGAGGAAATCCCCCACCGCCTCGCGCTCATGGGGCAGCCACAGGCCGTCCATGGTTTTCACCGGTGGACGTTGCACCAGACTCTGCCCACGCATCAGCGCGAGGATTCGCTGGTACACCGAGGTCGCCAGATAATCGGCCTGCTCATCGGTATCCGCCGCCACCAGCGGCACCCCGAGCATCACGTACGGTTTATCGAGCACCGCCGAAGGCTTGAAGTGGTTGCGATAGACGCGAATCGCCTCATGCATGAAACGTGGAGCGAAGTGCGAGGCGAAGGCGTAAGGCAAGCCGCGCTCACCGGCCAGTTGCGCACTGAACAGGCTGGAGCCGAGCAGCCAGATCGGCACATGGGTGCCGGTGCCGGGCATCGCGATCACCCGCTGATCCGGCGTGCGCGGGCCGAGGAAGCGCGCCAGCTCGGCAACGTCTTCCGGGAAATCGTCGGCACTGCCGGAGCGTTCGCGGCGCAGAGCGCGGGCCGTCATCTGATCGGAGCCGGGCGCGCGGCCCAGCCCCAGATCGATGCGTCCCGGGTACAGGCTTTCAAGCGTGCCGAACTGCTCGGCGATCACCAGCGGTGCGTGGTTGGGCAGCATTACTCCGCCAGAGCCGACGCGAATCGTCGAAGTCCCCCCCGGCCAGATATCCCAACAGCACCGAGGTGGCGGAGCTGGCGATGCCGTCCATGTTGTGGTGCTCGGCCACCCAGAAGCGGGTGTAGCCGAATTTCTCGACGTGCTGCGCCAGGTCCAGCGAGTTGCGCAGCGATTGCGCCGGGCTACCGGTCTCGCGCACCGGCACCAGATCGAGGGTGGAAAACTTTACGTCGGACAGTTGCTTCATAAACCTGCGTCTCCGAGTGGGGTGCAGGTTTTTTCTTGCGAACGAAAACCTGCCGAATTCATAAGCGTGTTCTGTGCAATGAGGGCATATACCCGAGTTTCAATAGCTGAGAGAAAAATCCTACTAAAAAAGTCAACGATTCACCTGAGCTGAACTTTGTCCCGGCGTCTATCCTCAGAAGCCTTGCAAGCAAAAACCACGACGGCGCGGCGTTCCGCGCCAGTTCTTGAGGAGGCAGACATGGCTATCGTGAAGAAAGCATCCGCACATTGGGCAGGCGATCTGAAAACCGGCATCGGCTCGATCTCTACCGAGACCGGCGTCCTCAGAGAAGCGCCTTACGGCTTCAAGGCCCGCTTCGAGGGCGGCAAAGGTACGAACCCGGAAGAACTGATCGGCGCCGCCCATGCCGGCTGTTTTTCCATGGCGTTTTCAATGATTCTCGGTGATGCGGGTCTGAAGGCCGAGAGCATCGATACTCAGGCAGAGGTCACACTGGACCAAGTGGATGGCGGCTTTGCCATCACTGCAGTCAAACTGATTCTCAAGGCGAAAATCCCGGGGGCGACTCAGGCGCAGTTTGAAGAACTGAGCACCAAGGCCAAGGAAGGGTGCCCGGTGTCCAAGGTATTGAATGCGAAGATTACCCTTGAGGCTTCGCTGGTCAGCTGATTTGCGCAGGCTTCGACAAAGGCGTTGCTGGCACTGACGCCTTCGCGGGCAAGCCCGCTCCCACAGGATTTGGGTCGGCCCCTGACCTGTGGGAGCGGGCTTGCCCGCGAAGGCGATTTGAATAGCACCGCAATTGCTGAAGATGTGAGCGACATCAGAACCTGCGCTGCAAGAATATGGTCGAATAAGTGACAGCAGCTTCAGCGCACGCCCGTGCGCGCTGCCCCATGGAGCTTCAGGATATGAAACGTATTGGCTTGGCGATCCTCTGCAGTGCACTGGCCACTTCGGTTTTTGCGGCACCGAAAGACTGCGAAGAACTCAGGAAAGAGATCGAAATAAAGATTCAGGCTAAAGCAGTGCCGTCCTACACACTGGAAATCGTCAGCAAGGAAGAAGCCGCAAAACATGACATCGCCATGGTGGTCGGTTCATGTGAGAACGGCAGCAAGGCGATCATCTATCAGAAGAACGACAGCTGAGTCGTCTCAGTTAATGCAGTTGTAGTCGCGATCCTCGGCGACGATTTCGCGTTTGGCGTTGTACAGTCGGGCACTCGGGGTGAACCCTAGCGAACGACCTTCCAGCAGATAACGCTGGCCGGCTTCGAAATGGTCGTAGCGGATGTACAGGTAGCACAGGCGCTCGACCGGGCCAGTCATTAGCGCACCGCCGCCTCCAAACACCTCGAAGTCAAACCGCACACGCAGCTCGTGGCTACCAGGCGTGACCTGAAAGAAACGCCCATCGGTCAGCCGTTGATTGTCCAGGCGCTCGGCCATCAGCAATTTGCCGCCCGGGGTCGGGGTTGAGAAATCGACCCAGGCCATTTGCGGATCGACCGGTGGCAGTGGCGTCTGGCAGCCGGCAATAGCGCCGACTGCGAGCAACAACATCAACTTGCGCATGATGGATGTCCAAGGATTCGGACCTCCAGCATAGCGCTGATCACGTGCGCTGACAGCCTGCCGGCGTACCTTGGCCGACCACATTGTGCTGCTCGTCATAGAGCTTCGCCCATGGCCGGAAACCGATGCTGCCAGCTTGCAATTGATAACGCTGTCCGGCGTTGAATTCCTTGAATGTCAGCTTCAACTGGCAGTCGCGCCACAGAGGCTCGGCGTCGGGGCCAATGTTGGTGGCTTCGACCGGGAATTGGTAGCGCACCTTCAATTCGTGGCTGCCGGGCTGCACTTCGAAATAACGTTTGTCGACCGTGGCCCGGCTATCGACCTGCAGCGCTTGCAGCGCGGTGTCCTGTTGCCGGGCATCGAGATCGATCCAGGCTTGCGAGGGATCAGGGTCGGGCATTCCGAATCCGGCACATCCGGCCAGCGTCAGCAGGCCTCCTGTCAGCAACAACATGCGCATAGCGAAGCTCCAAATGGCGGGATAGTCTTGCGGGCAGACTTTCCAAAGGATTTTTATTTTGAGCAGGCCGCTTCCAAGCCATGGGTTACTTGATCGCGTTTTGCGGATTTTGTTTCCGGGTGTGATGTTTTTGTTGCTCAACGGTTGTTCCAGCGTCAGCTATTACAGCCAGTTGGCGAGCGGCCAATTGCAGTTGCTGCGCGCGCGCGAGCCAGTGGCCAAGGTGATCGCCGACCCGAGCCGCGACGCCAAGCTGCGCACGCACCTGAGCCAGTCACAGAAGGCCCGGGACTTTGCCAGCGAACAGCTGCACCTGCCGGACAACCAGAGCTATCGGCTGTACGCTGACATTGGCCGGCCCTATGTGGTGTGGAACGTGTTCGCCACCCCGGAGTTTTCCCTGAAGCCGCAGAACCATTGCTTCCCGATCGCCGGTTGCGTGGCCTATCGCGGCTACTACAGCCAGAGCGCCGCGCGCGGCGAAGCGGCGATCCAGCGTCTGCAAGGCATGGATGTGTCGATTGGCGGCGTCGAGGCCTATTCGACCCTCGGCTGGTTCAATGACCCGATCCTCAATTCGATGATGGGCTGGGGCGATGAGCGCCTGGCCACGCTGATCTTTCACGAACTGGCGCATCAGCGCTTCTACGTGAAGGACGACACCGAGTTCAACGAGTCCTTTGCCACGTTTGTCGAGCAGGAAGGCACCCGCCAGTGGCGGGCGTTTCGTGGCCTGCCTGCGGATACCGACTCGCGGCTAAAGCAGCGTGATCAGTTCATTGAGCTGGTGCTGGAAACACGCTCACGCCTGGAAAAGCTCTACGCTCAGCCGCTACCGGCCGAGCAGATGCGCGAACGCAAAGCGGCGACGTTCGAGCAGTTTCGCCGCGATTACCGGGTCATGCGCGACAACCAGTGGGCTGGGGACAAGCGTTATGACGCTTGGGTGAATCTGCCGCTGAACAATGCGCGGTTGTTGCCGTTTGGGCTGTATGACCAGTGGGTGCCGGCGTTTGCGGCGCTGTTCAGGCAGGTTGGCGGGGATTGGGTGCGGTTTTATGTTGAGGTCGAGAAGCTAGGCGGGTTACCTGTCGCGGAGCGTAAAGCGGCCTTGAAAACTTTGGCCGGATCTTGAACTGATGTCGGCTGATCCGGCCTCATCGCTGGCTTGCCAGCGATGGCGCTATGATCAACGCCGCAAAAACGCCTGATGCAACTCGGCCAACGTCTCAAAGTGATAAGCCGGCGCCTCGGCACTCAACTCTTCAAAACTGCCAAACCCATACCCCACCGCCGCCGCGTCCACGCCGTTGCTGCGCGCGCCGATCAGATCATGCTTGCGATCGCCGATCATCAGCGTGTTGCGCGGATCCAGCCCTTCCTCAGCGATCAGGTGCGCAATCAGCTCGACCTTGTTGGTCCGCGTGCCATCCAGCTCACTGCCGTAGATCACCTTGAAGTGTTTGGCGAAGTCGAAGTGCCGGGCGATTTCCCGGGCGAACTCCCACGGTTTGGACGTCGCGATATACAGCTGTCGCCCTTGGCCGCTCAGGGTTTCCAGCAGCGGCGTGACGCCGTCGAACACACGGTTCTCGTACAGGCCGGTGACCTTGAAGCGCTCGCGATAGAAATTCACCGCCTCCCAGGCCTTGGCCTCGTCGAAGCCATAGAACTGCATGAACGCCTGCAACAGCGGCGGGCCGATGAAGTGTTCAAGTTTGCTCAGGTCCGGCTCGTCGATGCCGAGCTTGCTCAAAGCGAACTGGATGGATCGGGTGATGCCCTCTCGCGGGTCGGTCAGGGTGCCATCGAGGTCGAACAGTACGGTCTGGTAATGCATGAGAAATCCTGAGCAGGTGTAGGTCGATTCAGGGCCGGTCGTAGCCTTCGGCCAGATGCAGGTCCTTGAGCTTCACGTAGTTCGCCGCGCTGTAGGTGAAGAAGGCGCGTTCCTTGTCGGTCAGCGGACGGACCTGTTTCACCGGGCTGCCCACGTACAGGAAACCACTTTCCAGGCGCTTGCCCGGTGGTACCAGGCTGCCGGCGCCGATGATCACGTCATCCTCGACCTGCGCGCCGTCCATGACAATGCTGCCCATGCCGATCAATACGCGGCTGCCAACGCTGCAGCCATGCAGCATGACCTTGTGGGCGATGGTCACGTCATCGCCGATCAGCAGCGGAAAACCGTCCGGGTTGAATGGCCCGGCGTGGGTGATGTGCAACACGCAACCGTCCTGCACGCTGGTGCGCGCACCGATGCGGATGCAGTGCATGTCGCCTCGGATCACGGTCAGCGGCCACACGGAGCTGTCTTCGCCGATTTCGACGTCGCCGATCACCACCGCGCAGGCGTCGACAAACGCGCCTTTACCGAGCTGCGGGGTGTGATTCTGGTACTTGCGAACGGACACGATAATTTCTCTCTCTGTCGCCGATAGCTGCGGTGAGTGCCGATTGTAATTAAGATGGGCGCATGTTTCTCCCAGCCAAGGTGCCAACCGTGAGCGTGAACAACCCTCTTCTGCAGTCCTACGACCTGCCGCCGTTCTCCACGATCCGTGCCGAACACGTGCTGCCAGCCATTGAAACGATCCTGGCCGACAACCGCGCCGCCATCGCCGAAATCCTCAAGACTCAAGTCGAGAACCCGACCTGGGCCGGCCTGGTATTGGCAATGGACGAACTCAACGATCGCCTCGGCGCTGCCTGGAGCCCGGTCAGCCACCTCAACGCCGTGTGCAACAGCGCTGAACTGCGCGAGGCCTACGAGTCGTGCCTGCCGGCCCTGAGCGCCTACTCCACCGAGATGGGGCAGAACCGCGAGCTGTTCCAGGCTTATGAAGCGCTGGCCAACAGCCCGGAAGCCGCCAATTTCGACGTGGCGCAAAAAACCATTCTGGAACATGCCCTGCGCGATTTCCGTTTGTCGGGTATCGACCTGCCGGAAGCCGAACAGAAGCGTTACGCCGAAGTGCAGAGCAAACTGTCCGAGCTGGGCAGCCGCTTCTCCAACCAGTTGCTCGACGCCACGCAAGCCTGGACCAAGCACATCACCGACGAAGCCGCCCTCGCCGGCCTGACCGACTCGGCCAAGGCGCAAATGGCCGCTGCCGCCCAGGCCAAAGGCCTTGATGGCTGGCTGATCACCCTGGAGTTCCCGAGCTACTACGCGGTGATGACCTACGCCCAGGATCGTGCCTGCGGGAAGAAGTCTACGCTGCCTACTGCACCCGTGCGTCGGATCAAGGCCCGAACGCCGGGCAGAACGACAACGGCCCGGTGATGGAAGAGATCCTCGACCTGCGTCAGGAACTGGCAAAACTCTTGGGCTTCGCCAGCTTCTCCGAGCTGAGCCTGGCCACGAAAATGGCCGAGTCCAGCGATCAGGTGCTGAGCTTCCTGCGCGACCTGGCCAAGCGCAGCAAACCGTTTGCCGCGCAGGATCTGCAGCAGCTGCGCGCCTTCGCCGCCGAACAGGGCTGCGCCGATCTGCAGAGCTGGGACAGCGGTTTCTACGGGGAAAAACTCCGCGAGCAGCGCTACAGCGTCGCTCAGGAAACCCTGCGCGCCTATTTCCCGATCGACAAAGTCCTCGGCGGCCTGTTCGCCATCGTTCAGCGTCTGTACGGCATCGAGATCGCTGAACTGAAAGGCTTCGACACCTGGCACCCGGATGTTCGCCTGTTCGAAATCAAGGAAAACGGCCAGCACGTCGGGCGCTTCTTCTTCGACCTCTACGCCCGCGCCAACAAGCGTGGCGGCGCGTGGATGGACGGCGCCCGCGACCGTCGCCGCACCGTCGACGGCGTGCTGCAAAGCCCGGTGGCCAACCTGGTGTGCAACTTCACCCCGGCCGACAGCGGCAAGCCTGCGCTGCTGACCCACGATGAAGTGACCACCCTGTTCCACGAATTCGGCCACGGCCTGCATCACCTGCTGACCCGAGTTGATCACGCCGGTGTTTCCGGGATCAACGGCGTGGCGTGGGATGCGGTCGAGCTGCCGAGCCAGTTCATGGAAAACTGGTGCTGGGAACCGGAAGGCCTGGCGCTGATTTCCGGTCACTACGAAACCGGCGAGCCGCTGCCGCAAGACCTGCTGGAGAAAATGCTCGCAGCGAAGAACTTCCAGTCCGGCCTGATGATGGTGCGGCAGCTGGAATTCTCGCTGTTCGACTTCGAACTGCACGCTACCCATGGTGACGGCCGCAGCGTGGCGCAAGTGCTGGAAGGCGTGCGCGACGAGGTGTCGGTGATGCGTCCACCGGCGTACAACCGCTTCCCCAACAGCTTCGCGCACATCTTCGCCGGCGGGTACGCGGCGGGCTATTACAGCTACAAGTGGGCGGAAGTGCTGTCGGCGGATGCCTTCTCCAAATTCGAAGAGGATGGCGTGCTCAACGCCGACACCGGTCGCGCCTTCCGCGAAGCGATTCTGGCGCGTGGCGGTTCGCAGGCCCCAATGGTGCTGTTCGTCGACTTCCGTGGCCGTGAGCCATCGATTGACGCACTCTTGCGCCATAGCGGCCTGAGTGAGGACGCAGCAGCATGAGTGAGGCACCTGTGATTACCAAGAAGCGCTTTATCGCCGGGGCTGTCTGCCCGGCGTGCAGCGAGCCGGACAAACTGATGATGTGGAACGAGGACAGCGTGCCGCACCGCGAGTGCGTGGCCTGCGGTTACTCGGATACGCTGAACGAGCAAGGGCTGTCGGTTCCCAAGGAACTGGGCACGCGGGTCAATACCAGCGCGCTTAAGCCGGCGCCGGACAAGACGGTCCAGGCCGTGCAGTTCTTTCCGAATCCGAAGCTGAAGAAAAAGTCCGAAGACTGAGCCGGCAAATAACCCTCCACGGTGCAATGCCGTGGAGGGTGCGGCTTACTTGAGGTTGACTGACTGGAACCAGCTCTTCATCGAGCAAGTGGCAAAGGCACTGGTGCTGCAGTCGCCGTTAGCCAGCGCGGTGCGCAGTTTGTCGACATCGGCCTGCATCACGTAGCGCACGCCATCCTTGAAATGGCCGCTTTCACCAAAACCGCCCTGCGTCATTTCATTCAGCGCGTCTTCCTTGCTCCAGCCCTGCACCACGATTCGGTACATCGCCGCCATCAGGCCGGTGCGGTCGGAACCGTGTTTGCAGTGCATCAGCACCGGGCCGTTGGCTTCGGCAGCCTGAATCGCGCGCAGCGTCTTGAGCACATCGGCGTCATCGACGTGGTTGGTGCGATAAGGCAGTTGCACTTGATTGATGCCCGGCTCGGACAGCCAATTGCTGTCGGCTTCCGGCAGGAAGTTGATCACCGTCGCCACTTTGAGATTTTTCAGCAACGGCACCGCGCCGCCATCCGGCAAGGCACTGCGGTACAGCGTTGGCGACATCTGGAACAGGTTGTACTGCACTTCCACCGGTTGCGCCCACTCCGGCGGGCGCGATGTGACAGCGGCATCAGCCTGGGCCGGCATCAAGTGCAGCAGAGCGACAAGCGACAAACACAAAACAGGAAAAAGACGCACTCGAGACATGCTGGGCTGACCGTAATCGGAATTCATCAATGAAAGGCCTCGCAGCTTCCACGTCTGACGGTCAAAGCCCTGTGAGGCTCTTGTCAAAGAATTGTGAATCCGGGCGATTTCATTCAGCGCCGGGTAAAAAACCGAGGCTTTTTCCCACTGAATCGGTTCATCCCGATGATTAGCCTGCTACCATTTGTCACACGATGTTGCAGGCGTCCCCTTTTTCCCGGTCAAACGGGCCGCGCGCCGCGACGAAAAAATGCTCAAGCCGTTCGCAGAAACGGACAACCATCAATGCCTGATGAGGTGCACCCCATGTCTGATGCAGATCGAGACAACCCGCGGCGTGAGTTTTTGCGCAAATCCCTGACCCTGATTCCCGTGGTCACCCTCGCCGGCACCGGCTTGGGCAGCAGCGTGTTGCAAGCTGCCCCTGAAGCCACCTCGAAGACGCCCGCAGCAACACCGGCCCAGGCTGACGCCAGCGCTTATCAGCCGAGCTATTTCACCGCCGAGGAATGGGCCTTCATCAACGCCGCCGTGGCGCAATTGATCCCCAATGACGAGCAAGGCCCGGGTGCCCTGGAAGCCGGTGTGCCGGAATACATCGACCGCCAGATGAACACCCCGTACGCCGCGGGTGCCCTGTGGTACATGCAGGGTCCGTTCAACGCCGACGCTGCGCCGGAGATGGGCTGGCAGAGCAAACTGGTGCCCAAAGAGATCTATCGCCTGGGCATCGCTGCCACGGACCAGTGGGCAAAATCCCTCAACGGTAAAACATTTGCCGAGCAAGACAGCGCTACCCGAGACGATTTGCTCAAGCAACTCGAAGCGGGAAAACCGCAGTTCGATGCGGTTCCAGCGAAGATTTTCTTCAGCCTGCTGCTGCAAAACACCAAGGAAGGGTTCTTCTGCGACCCGATCCACGGCGGCAATAAAGGCATGGTCGGCTGGACCATGATCGGCTTCCCCGGCGCCCGCGCCGATTTCATGGATTGGGTGGAACGCAACGAGCAGTACCCCTTCCCGGCAGTTTCGATTCGCGGCGAGAGGGCTTGAGCATGGCAACCGTAATGAAGAAGGTCGACGCGGTGATCGTCGGTTTTGGCTGGACTGGCGCGATCATGGCCAGGGAGCTGACCGAAGCCGGGCTCAACGTGCTGGCGCTGGAGCGCGGGCCGATGCAGGACACCTACCCTGACGGCAACTATCCGCAGGTGATCGACGAACTCACCTACAGCGTGCGCAAAAAAACTCTTTCAGGACATCTCGAAAGAAACCGTCACCATCCGCCATAGCGTCAACGATATCGCCCTGCCGAACCGCCAGTTGGGCGCGTTCCTGCCGGGTAATGGCGTCGGCGGCGCCGGTTTGCACTGGTCGGGCGTGCATTTTCGCGTCGATCCGATCGAACTGCGTATGCGCAGCCATTACGAAGAACGCTACGGCAAACGCTTCATCCCCAAGGACATGACCATCCAGGACTTCGGCGTCAGCTATGAAGAGCTGGAACCGTTTTTCGATTTCGCCGAGAAAGTCTTCGGCACCTCGGGCCAGGCCTGGACCGTGAAAGGTCAACTGGTCGGACAGGGCAAGGGCGGCAACCCTTACGCACCGGATCGCTCCAATCCGTTCCCGCTGGAAGCGCAGAAGAACACCGTTTCCGCACAACTGTTCGGCAAAGCGGCGACAGAGGTCGGTTACAAACCCTACAACCTGCCATCGGCGAATACTTCAGGCCCATACACCAATCCCTACGGCGCACAGATGGGCCCGTGCAATTTCTGCGGATTCTGCAGCGGTTACGTGTGCTACATGTATTCCAAGGCGTCGCCGAACGTGAACATTCTGCCGGCGCTCAAGCCGCTGCCGAATTTCGAACTGCGGCCCAACTCGCGTGTGCTGCGGGTCAATCTCGACAGCACCAAGTCCAAGGCCACCGGCGTGACTTACATCGATGGCCAGGGCCGCGAGATCGAGCAGCCGGCGGATCTGGTGATCCTCGGCGCTTTCCAGCTGCACAACGTGCGCCTGATGCTGCTCTCGGGCATCGGCAAACCGTACGACCCGATCAGCGGCGAAGGCGTGGTCGGGCGTAACTTCGCCTACCAGAACATGGCGACCATCAAGGCGTTCTTCGACAAGGACACCCACACCAACAACTTCATCGGGGCGGGCGGCAACGGTGTGGCGCTGGATGACTTCAACGCCGACAACTTCGACCACGGCCCGCACGGCTTCGTCGGTGGCTCGCCAATGTGGGTCAACCAGGCCGGCAGCCGGCCGATTGCCGGCACCTCGAACCCGCCCGGCACGCCGGCCTGGGGTAGCCAGTGGAAACGCGCGACCGCCGATTACTACACCCACCAGGTATCGATGGACGCCCACGGCGCGCACCAGTCCTACAGAGGCAACTACCTCGATCTGGATCCGGTGTACCGCGATGCCTACGGTTTGCCGCTGCTGCGGATGACCTTCGACTGGCAGGAAAACGACATCAAGATGAACCGCTTCATGGTCGAGAAAATGGGCAAGGTCGCCCAAGCCATGGGCCCGAAAGCCATTGCGGTGATCGGCAAGCAGGTCGGTGATCATTTCAACACTGCGGCCTACCAGACCACCCACCTCAACGGTGGCGCAATCATGGGCACCGATCCGAAAAAGAGCGCCCTGAACCGTTACCTGCAGAGCTGGGACGTGCACAACGTGTTTGTGCCAGGCGCGTCGGCGTTCCCGCAAGGACTGGGTTACAACCCGACCGGATTGGTGGCGGCGTTGACCTACTGGTCGGCCAAGGCGATCCGCGAGCAGTACCTGAAAAACCCCGGCCCGCTGGTTCAGGCTTAAGGAGCGATGACCATGAACAATCTCGTTATCGCCACCCTGGCCCTGCTCGGCAGTGCTGCCGTGCACGCCGCCGACGTCGATCAGGCGTTGATCAAACAAGGCGAATACCTCGCCCGCGCCGGTGACTGCGTGGCCTGCCACACCGCCAAGGGCGGCAAACCGTTCGCCGGCGGCCTGCCGATGGAAACGCCGATCGGCACGATCTACTCGACCAACATCACCCCGGACAAAACCGGCGTCGGTGATTACAGCTTCGAGAACTTCGACCAAGCGGTGCGCCACGGCGTCGCCAAAAACGGTAGTACGTTGTACCCGGCGATGCCGTATCCGTCCTACGCCCGGGTCAGCGAAACCGACATGCAGGCGCTGTACGCCTACTTCATGCACGGCGTTGAACCGGTGGCGCAGGAGAACAAGGCCAGCGACATCCCATGGCCGCTGAGCATGCGCTGGCCGCTGATGGGCTGGCGCTGGCTGTTTGCGCCGAAAGTCGAGGACTACAAGGCCACTTCGGACGACCCGGTGATCGACCGCGGCGCCTATCTGGTCGAAGGCCTCGGCCATTGCGGCGCCTGCCATACGCCACGAGCCCTGACCATGCAGGAGAAATCCCTGAGCGCGGCAGATGGCAAGAGCTTCCTCGCCGGCAGTGCGCCGCTGGAAGGCTGGATCGCCAAAAGTCTGCGCGGTGATCACAAGGATGGCTTGGGCAGCTGGAGCGAAGCGCAGCTGGTGCAGTTCCTCAAGACCGGACGCAGCGACCGCAGTGCAGTGTTCGGCGGCATGAGCGATGTGGTGACTCACAGCATGCAATACATGACCGACGCCGACCTGACCGCCATTGCCCGCTACCTCAAGTCACTGCCGGCAGTTGATCCGAACGATCAGCCGCACCAGTACGACGAGAAAGCCGCCAAAGCCCTGTGGAACGGCGACGACAGTCAACGCGGCGCAGCGGTGTACATCGACAACTGCGCGGCCTGCCACCGTACCGACGGCCACGGCTACACCCGGGTGTTCCCGGCGCTGGCGGGCAATCCGGTGCTGCAATCGGAAGACCCGACCTCGCTGATCCATATCGTGCTCAAGGGCGGCACCCTGCCGGCCACCCACACCGCGCCATCGACCTTCACCATGCCGGGCTTCGCCTGGCGCTTGTCGGATCAGGAAGTGGCGGACGTGGTGAGTTTTATCCGTGGCAGTTGGGGCAACAAAGGCGCACCGGTGAGCGCAGACGAGGTCCGTCATCTACGCACCAGCGACATGACCACCACCTCGGCTGATGATCTTGGTCAGGTAACCCGCAGCAACTAAAAAAAGCCCTGCCCGTATTAAATACGGGCAGGGCTTTTTATTCAGATCACAACTAAGCTGACGCCTGACCAGATTATGGATTCATGATACTGACATAAGCCTTGGCCAGCGCCAGCAACTTGGCTTTATCATCTGCATCAATATCACCATCCCCATCGACATCTTTTTCATTGCTTACATCGAACGTTTCGCCACCGTCATAGGACGACGCAATGATGATCCGCGAATCCAGCAGAGAGTCGGTCGGCACGGCGTTTTCTGCGTCCCAGCCAGATTGCTTCTGCGCAAACTGCATGGACACCAGTACTTCATCCGGATCAACCGGAGTCGGACCAAAGTTTCTGCAAAAAGATGCCGCGATGATTAAAGTAAGACACGTTTAATTCCTTTTAAAATATTGAATAACAGAAAGACAACAAGACGAATAATAACGACATTGCAAGTTGTACTTCCAGTTGAAAGATGTGTCTTCGGTTTGCGATAAATATATATATATCAATCCATGAACCACG